>CAZWOV010000238.1:0-4950 GCA_964635645.1 uncultured Planctomycetaceae bacterium
TGGCGCTTTATTTTCTTGCGTTTCGCGATTGGAAGCCGTTGGTAAAAAGCCGGGAATGGCAGGTTTATCTCGGGATCGTCGCATTGGGCGCCGGAAGTATTCTCTTTTTTCAGCGGCCTGACGATTCATTTTCCGGTCTTTCTCTGGAAAACAGCGTAAGAAACGCCTTTTTCCACGTGATTTCCACGATCACGACCACCGGTTACGTTGCGACGGATTATTCGGCCTGGACGCTTGCGGCGCAGACGACGGTTTTTTCGCTGATGTTTGTTTCCGCCTGTACCGGCAGTACGACCGGAGGATTTAAGATAATGCGGTACATTATCCTCTTCAAAACGCTTTGCCTGGAGCTTGAGAAAGTTTATCGACCAGCGATAGTGCGTCCGCTTTATCTTGACGGGGAACGCGTTCGCGATTCGGCGTTAGCGATGAACGTGGCGATTTTCTTTTCGCTTGCTTTTTTGACCACCGTCGGGGCCTGGGGCTGCGCAATGCTTTGGGAACCGGATTCGCTTTGGATTGATCCGGACGCGCCGTAT
Source organism: uncultured Planctomycetaceae bacterium (assembly GCA_964635645.1). Lineage (GTDB taxonomy): Bacteria > Planctomycetota > Planctomycetia > Pirellulales > Thermoguttaceae > RGIG3701. Next base: position 540 of record CAZWOV010000238.1, read on the forward strand.
CGTATGGAAACAAAAGCGCAGGATTTGCTCGGCGCGGTCGTCAGTCATCTCGCCAACGTAGGTCTCGGGACGGGAATTTTCTGCACGGGAAATAATTTTGGAGTTCTGACGCAACCGACGAAACTGCTTTTTTCATGTCTGATGCTTTTGGGACGTTTGGATTTTTACGTGCTTTTGCTTTTGTTTTCGCCTGCGTTCTGGAAAAAATAAAGAAGACTTCGAGGGTGCGCCGCGGGAGTTATTGAGTAAAGAAGGAAAACGTTTTCCGAAAATCAGGAGAATCGTCGGTTTCCGCGGCGGAAGTTTGGGATCGCGGTAGCGAGGTTTGGAATGTCGGGGCGGAGGTTTGAGGGGGCCGTTTAGAGTATTTTCTTTAATTTTCCCGATTATTTTGAAAGGGATTCGTCCAAACTTGAAAATTAATGCCAAAAGAGTAAAAAATATTTATCGCCTCTTGACTTTTACCGGGCCGGGAGTTAAAATCAGATAAATGGATTGTTTTCATTTTCCTTTTACCCGCCGAAATTTATGGATACTCGCTCCCCCGTCGTCGTTTCCCGTTCCGTTCTCTGGCCGTTTATTCTTCTGACGACGCTTTTCGCGTGGTGGGGGTTGGCAAACAATATGACGGATACGCTTTTGCCTGCCTTTAAGCGAATCATGAGTTTTAACGACGGCAAGACCGCCTGGATTCAGGTAGTCTGCTATGCGTTGGGTTACGGTTGTTTCGCTATTCCCGGCGCTGTTTTCATGAAACGGTTTACGTATAAAGCGGGCGTTTTGCTTGGTCTTGGAATGTTCGTCGTCGGTACGCTTGCGTTTTTTCCGGCGCAATTTGCGTATCATTCGCCTGGACTGTGCTATCTTATTTATCTCGGGGCGATTCTGATTATCTTCGGCGGTCTGGCTATCCTTGAAACGGCGTGCAACGGGTACGTATGCGCGATGGGGGACCCCGAAACGGCCGTCAGACGGCTCAACCTGGCTCAATCGTTCAATCCGTTTGGGTCGCTCGTGGGAATTATTCTGAGTCAGGCGTTCATTCTCTCGCAACTCAATCCCCTTACGGCGGAAGACCGAATTCTGCTTTCCGCGGAAGAGCTGGGGCGGATTCAGCAGACGGAGCTTTCGGCGGTATCCGCGACCTATGCCATAATCGGTTTGGTTTTGTTCGCAACGTGGCTGGCGATATTTTTCACCAGAATGCCGAATAGTGTGGAGAGGGAGAGAAGGATTGATTTTTTCGGCGCCTGGAAACGCCTTTTGAGTAAACCGAATTACGTGCTGGCCGTGATTGCGCTTTTTTTTGTAGTTGGATCCCATATCGCGTGTTGGTCTTTCACGGTGCGTTACGCCATGACCGCGCTGAATCTGGACGAGATTGCGAAAAACAGTCCGGAAACGCTTCGGAACGTCGAACCGGTCAGCCGTATCTTTTACGATTTATGCGAGGCGGTCGGATTTGTTGGATTTATTCCCAAAACGGCTGAACAGTGCGGCGCCGCGTTCTATGTCTTTTCGCAAATTCTCTTTATCGGAGGACGTTTCTCCTGCACGGGCCTGATGAGCCGCGCGCGTCCATCGACGATTCTGTGTTTTTTTGCGTTGGGCGCTCTGATCTGCTGCGGAACTGCGGCGGTTAGCCCGAATTTACTTGGCGTGTACGCCCTGACGTGTACTTCGGGATTCATGTCTCTGATGTTTCCGACGATTTTCAGTTACGGAACGCGCGGTTTGGGAGAGGATTCCAAAATGGCCGGCGCCGGTATGGTTACGATGCTTTGCGGCGGCGCAATTCTGACTCAGCTTCAGGGAATTATTTCCGACGCTACGGGTTCCATCGCTCTGGCGTATTCCGTGCCGACGTTCGCTTTTTTGATGATTTTGTGTTACGCCGTTTTCGTTTGTCGGAAACTTGATTGAATGCGGAGACTGAATGCGGTCGTGAAATTCTTCGAATGTTCGGATAGGAAACGCCGCGACGGGGTGATTTTCAATAAAATTTGAAAAAAAATCGACGGCGGGGCTGGAAACAGACGATAAAATGAGCTATAATCGGTAAATAGAGGTTCAGCGCGTGAATTTCGTCTTTCGCCCCGCTTTTAGACTTGATTTTCGGATGGGGTTTTCAGTCTGAGCCATTAGGAATTACGGGCGCCGTTTCGTGCAAAACGAGGGCGGAGCGGCGTTTGGTACGACGTAAGAACCGAAAAGTTGGTTTATTCTCAATATGAAGGAGTAATTATGACGCGATTTGATTCAGCCCGCGAAATGTACGGTAATTTGGGGATCGACGTTGATTCTGCGCTTGAAAAACTGCAGAAAGTAAAGATTTCGATGCACTGTTGGCAGGGGGACGACGTCGGCGGTTTTGAGAATGCCGGGGATTTGACCGGCGGTATCGCTGCGACTGGAAACTATCCTGGGAAAGCGCGGAACGCGGAAGAGCTTATGACCGACCTGGACAAAGCCTTTTCTCTCATTCCGGGTAAACACCGGGTTAATCTGCACGCGTGCTACGCGATTACGGATGAGAAACCCGACCGAAACGAACTTGAACCCAAACACTTTCAGGCGTGGGTTGATTATGCGAAAAAACGCCGACTCGGACTGGGTTTCAATCCGACTTTCTTCTCGCACCCGAAAGCGGCGGATGGGATGACCCTTTCGCATCCCAAGGCGGAAATTCGTAAATTTTGGATAGAGCATGGAAAACGCTGTCGGCGAATTGCAGAATTTTTCGGGCGAGAACTGAACCAGTTGAGTTTGAATAATGTCTGGATTCCGGATGGACTGAAAGAAATCCCGGCGGATCGTCTGGCTCCCCGCGTTCGTCTGAAAGAGTCTCTGGATGAGCTTTTCAGCGAGAAACTGGATCCGAATTTCATCATCGACAGCGTCGAATCCAAAGTGTTCGGGATCGGACTTGAGGCGTACACGGTGGGATCTCATGAATTTTATCTGAATTACGCCGCTAAAACGGGCGTTCTTTGTCTCCTGGATAACGGGCATTACCATCCAACGGAAAACGTAGCGGATAAGATTCCGTCGCTTTTGCTTTATGCGGATAAGCTGGCTCTTCATGTTACGCGGCCCATGCGTTGGGACAGCGACCACGTTGTGTTGCTGAACGACGACTTACGGGATATTGCGAATGAAATCGTCCGTTGCGGCGCCCTTGACAGGGTGTTGATCGGTCTTGATTTCTTTGACGCCAGCGTGAACCGGATTGCCGCCTGGGTAATTGGCATGCGTAATATGCAGCGCGCTCTTCTCGCCGCGCTTCTGACTCCGCACAGGAAACTGGCCAAACTTCAAAACGACGGTAAATTCTATGAAATGATGGCTCTGAACGAAGAGTTGAAAACTTACCCGATGGGGGACGTTTGGGATCGTTTCTGCGAGATGAACCGGGTTCCGGTTCGCGACGCATGGTTGGGAAAAGTTAAGCGTTACGAAAGAGACGTTTTGTCAAAACGCGGTTAATTGAAATTTCTGGCGGGTTTCGGCGTTTGGCCTTTTCTGCGCGTCGCGTATGGCGGTTTCCGGAGCGTTTCCGGATGAAACTTTTTCTGGATTGAAGTTCGCCTCCGTCCAGGGGGAATCGGTGACGGGCATTTCTTTTTCACCGAACGCCGTGTTAAGATGAACGTCGGGATCCGCTTCGTTGATTCAGGCCGTCGGAACGTTTTTTCCGCGGCGTAGAGCGTCGGGTTGGAAAGCTCCGCGAGCTTGCGAGTTGGAAACTCGTCGCGAAAGAAGAATGGAAAAATTTCAGGAGTTGCGTTTGTCTCTGAATATTTGAGACGGATTAATTCCGAACGTTTTCGGTAAGTTAGGTCTTTTCGGACATGGGAATGAATTTTGAAATCCGGAAAACCATACGCTTTGGATCATTTCATTTTGTTTTTTTATTTAAGAAAGGAATTGCGTCGTGAGTATTCTGAAAACATATTGGAAACGGTTTTACCGGTTGCTCCCGCTTTTCTTTGCCGTTTGCCTGATTGGCGGGGTCTGTTCCGGAATTTTCGCGAAAGAGGCTCCCAAACCGAAAGAAAAACATGCGATACCCGCTGGGGCCGCCGCCGCTGGATACGTAAAGCGTCTTTTCGACGTCAAACCGACCGTCGCCGATATTTCGCCGGATAGAAAAGGCGTTTTTTCATGGTACAGCGGGCAATGGTATTCCGACGAAATTCCGCCGATGAGCAAGTATTCCATGACCGACGGAGTTTTGACGCTGAAGCAGGGGGGAGATCTGACGAGCTATCCGCCGGATTTTTCGCATCCGGGAAAGTTGCCCGTTCTTCCGGGAAAGACTGGTTTTTACGTGGAATTTGAGGTAACTCTTTCTTCCGATGATCCGGATCATTTTCCGGCCGTTTGGCTGATGCCGATAGAGAAGAATGGG
>CAZWOV010000239.1:0-4924 GCA_964635645.1 uncultured Planctomycetaceae bacterium
AAACTCAAGAAACGCCTGAAACGTTCGACCTTAAACAGAAACATTTTCCCTAAAATTTAACCGATTCAAACGAATTTAATTTCATAAAATTTTTATTTTTTTACCGGAAGGATTTGAGACTCATGCTAGATCGAAAATTCATACTTGAAAATCTGGAACAAGTACGCCAGAACTGTATCAACCGCAATGTCGTCGTAGACGTGGACCGTTTTGCGGAACTGGAAACAAAACGTCGCGAACTTCAGGCCGAATCGGAAGATTTGAACCGCCGCGCAAATGAAGTTTCCAAAACAATCGGAAAAGCCAAAGACGAAGCGGAACGCAATGCCAGAAAAGAAGAAGGCAAAGCCCTTCGTGAACAAAAAGCCGAAATTGACCAGAAACTGGTTTCCATTACGGAAGAACTTGAAACTATTCACATGGCTATCCCGAATATGACGCATCCCGACGCGCCCATTGGCGAAGACGATAAAGCCAATCTTGAGCTGATGCGCGGCGCGACGCCTATTCGTGAATTTGATTTCAAACCGCTGGACCATGTCGAACTGGCGCAAAAGCTGGACCTGATCGACTTTGAAGCGGGGGCCCGCGTCGCAGGCGCCGGTTTCTATTTCCTGAAAAACGAAGCCGTTCTGCTCGATTTCGCACTCCAGATGTACGCCATGCAAACGCTCGTTAAAGAAGGTTTCACGCCAATGAGCGCCCCGGATCTGGCGAAACAATCCATTCTTCGCGGCACAGGATTTAACCCGCGCGGAAACGAAACTCAGATTTACAGTATTGCCGATACGGATTTGAGCCTCATTGCAACGGCGGAAATCCCTCTGGGCGGAATGCTTGCCGGAGAAGTCGTCGATTCCGATATTCTCCCGCTGAAATTCTGCGGAACAAGCCACTGCTTCCGAACCGAAGCCGGCGCCGCGGGAAAAGCGTCGCGCGGTCTCTATCGCGTTCATCAGTTTTCAAAAGTTGAAATGTTCGCGTTCACGCTTCCTGAGGACAGCGAAAAAATGCTTTATCATCTGCGCGATATGGAAATGCGGATTTTCGACGGTTTGAAAATTCCATACCGCGTCGTGGACACTTCCACTGGCGACCTTGGAGGACCAGCTTATCGTAAATTTGACCTTGAAGCCTGGATGCCTGGACGCGGCGACTTTGGAGAAGTCACGAGCACGTCAAACTGCACCGACTACCAGGCGCGACGTCTCAACGCCAGATTCAAGATAAAGGGAGAAAAAGGAACGAAATTCCTGCATACCCTCAACGGAACAGCCATCGCTATCAGCCGGGGAATTCTCTCCGTAATGGAAAACTATCAGCAGGCCGACGGTTCAATCGTGATTCCCGACGTTCTTCAACCCATTATGGGCATGGACGTTATCAAACGATAACCAATTTGAAGCCCCGCTATTTACGGAAAAAGCCTCCGATTTCACTGGGAATCGGAGGCTGATTTGAGACTCAAAACAGAAATTCTGCTCTTTGTTACTCTCTCAACGCAAAAAACATCATCTTCTTCGATAACGTTTATTCTTCATCATCATCGTCTTCATCATCGTCGCCAAAAATTTCATCCGTCATATCGGAATCGCCGCTTTGGCCCAAATACAAAGACTTGAGTTTTCCAATTGTCTGGAAAACGTCGTTATCGACCGTGAACTTACAGACAATTTTACCATTTTCACAGTCGGCGGCATAGTTGATTTTTCCGACAAAATCACAATCTGCGTTAGGAAATGCGGATCTAAATAGTTTCATGTCGAAATTCGAAACCACGTTCTGTTTGACATTGCCTTTTTTCAGGTCTTTAAGCCGAGGAGAAAGCAATTCATAGGGACTGGAACCGTCCGACGTCACCGCCAGGAAAAGATATTTTGCATGAACGGCAATCAAAACTCGCGTTTCATTAAAGGTAATTTCATGGAAATTAAGATTTTTATTCTTTCTGACATTAATTTTACCTTTGGAATTTTCAATAACCTTTTCTTCCGCGGGTTTGTCGTTCATTTTCTGAATCGCGTTTTCAATTCTGGAATTGATTTCCTTCCCATTCGCAATTCCCATTGCATAAACGCCGGAAATTCCTTTTTCACCAGAATTGAACGAGTACGCGACGTCAATTTTTTTAACGTCCATTGCCAGGATAAGCGCGTCTCTGAGTTCCTGCGGGAATTTATCATTAAGCGTCATGAAACGGACGAAATCACTGCGGTTATTCTCGTCAAAAGTTCCAAGAAACTGTCCGCTGCAATCCGCGTTTTCGTCATAGAAACCGCAAAGAGTCGACGCGCTCAATTTCTCGCTATTCGCAAAATTACCGGCGACTTTGGTATTCGCTTTTGCAGTTGCCTCGTACTGAAATTTAACGTTCAAATCGGAAGCGACGTTCAGAGAGAACGAAACGTCTTCCATCTGTCCAATCTGTTCGCGAGCTTTTTCTACGTCGAGATCCGGCGTCCATTGCGCTAAAACAGGAAGCAGCGGCGCAAGAATTTCCGGAGCAAGTTTCACGGTCAAAAGTTTAGAGTTATCGAACGCCGGAATATCGCCTTCCCATTCCATTTTGGAAAGGAGAAGAGAATATCCGTCCTGAACTTTAACGTTAAACGTTTCAGGCAACTGACCGTTCTCGCGCAATTGAGCGATCTGCGCCTCAAACATTTTCTGATTCTTCACCGGAATGAAGCCGACGTAAGCGATTTCCTCATCGTCGGTCAACTCTCCAACCAAACCCAACGGTTTCGTTAAATCAACGCCCCAAAGAGCCGCCTGACCAAAACTCATATTGAGAATAAACGTTAAATTCGGGTCTATTTTTTCCGCCAGAGCAGTCAGTTTTGTCTGAGTATCCGCAAGGCTGGAAACCGACATTTTCAACTCGCTTTTTCCTCCTGCGCAAACAGGCTGAAAAAGGATTCCCGCGCACAACGCAACGGCAACGGAAAAGTGGAAAATTCCTTTAAACATTAAGAACTCCTTCTTCATGAAAGTATTAATTAATTAAATTCGGGCAAATTTTCTGAAAATCAATCATTCCAACGCGGTGGCCACGCGGGAGCCGCCTCGCCGGTCAACGTTCGTTCCGGAACAAGATTCACAGAGGCTTTAACGCCTTCATTCGAGAATGCCGACGAAATTTCTTCCGAGGGAACGATTGGCGCAACCGTATTCATTTCCGAAAGAGAAACGTAATCCTTTTCCGCCTTTTTTAGTGGAATACTTTCAAATTTCCCAACCATATCCGCGGATGACGAAAACTGTGAAGTTGGCTGAACTTTTGCCGAAGGAATACCAGGAACTCTGGAATCCATTGTTTGCGGAACGTCAAAACGCGGTTTTCCAGAGCTTATGGAAGCGTCGTCAGTTGGAAGCGAAGATAAAGATGAAACCGGTTGAAACGAGTCGCCCATGCCGTTTTTATTCTGAACCGCCGTTCCTTTATCGTTAAGCGACGCGGCGTTTCTTTGCGGAAGATCGTGAAGCGCAATGATGTTTTCGTTCGCATTCCGCTCGTTTTTGCTTTCGTTTCGCGGTTCAAGCAAAAAACGTTCCATTTTCAACGAGCGAAAATAAGCATGGATTTCCGAAAGAGACGTAAAAAGTCCTTCCTGTTCTTCCGGGTCCGCCGCAAAACAGACTCCGATTAACTCGCCGGTTTCCGCAAACATTCCGCCTCCGCTGCGTCCAGGGACGGGGACGGCCGACGTCTCGATATTCGACGGTCCCAGATACCGATTTAAATGAGTAACTCGTCCCTGCTGGATCGTCGGATTTTCGCCGTTACTGCACCCGCACGTCGCGATGGGCATTCCTTTCCGCAACTCGTAATCCAACCCCGCGACAGGCGAAGTCTCGATTTCTCCGGAAAAAGCAAGCGTCAGAAGACCAAGATCGCGTTCCGGGTCATGATGAACATAATTTCCCGGCAACGTAACGACCCCGTCCGTGGTAAAAATATCAACGGAAATGGAATCGCCTTTTTTAAATTCACTGAAAAGATGACCGCAGGTCAAAATCAGCGCGTGGTCGGATCGAGAGTCAATAAGCGTTCCGGTACCGTTTCCTTCTCCGTCCGCGTAAACCCGAATCCGCACGGTAGACGAAAGAATTCGGGAACGGTTCATTCGCGAATTTTCAGCGTTTCTGAAGTTTAAATCCCGTACCGGCGCTACGCCGACATTCTCCCGATTCCGTGAATTTTCATTCGAAACAGGGAGCCAATTCTGCGCGGGCAAACGATCTTCAGAGGAAACCGATCTGCTCTCGGAAATAGCCGCGTTGCCTCCAATCGCGCTTTCAACGCTGGAACTGGCCAAAACAGCCGAATCGATTCCATTAATATTTTCAGAAAAAACGTAACGCCCCGACATAATATCCTGAACGCTGACCGCCGTCTCACGGCCGCGCCATGCGGATTCCGAATTCTGAACCAGTCGATTGGAACCGAAATTTCCGGGGCGCGTATGCGGCGACATTGCGCGGCCTCCCGCCTGAACCAGGAGTTTTTCCAGATTTTTTTCCGAAGTAACTCCAGTATGGCGAGCGACTTCGCGCCCGTCCACGATTACCACGAAACATGGGATTTTACTGATATTGAAACGCCTGGCCCAATCGGGAAATTTATCCGTATTGATTTTACTGATTCGATAGCCGCGCTGAACCAGACTGTCTACCGCGGGCGCCATTGACCGGCATGGACCGCACGCATCGTTAAAAAAATCAAGAAGGACAACTCCGCGTTCGACGGAATCTTCCTCTTCCGAATACGTGCGATTTTTACCCATAAAAAGACGGGAAACCGAGTATTCAGATTGCGTTTCCTCTGCAATCGATACGCCGCAGACAGCGAAAACGACCGCAAAAATTACGCATGAAAAGTTTTTTGAACGCCGAATCATCCAGGTACTCCAAAAAGAAAAAT
>CAZWOV010000240.1:0-4924 GCA_964635645.1 uncultured Planctomycetaceae bacterium
AATTCGGATACGAACTGGTAGACGAAGAAACGCCGATCGCGTATCCGCCTAACGATAAAAATCTGGAACAGGAAATGGCGAAGGCGATTGAAGAAGCGCGGCGGCGGCAGCAGGAAATCGCCGCAATGGCTCCTACGCTCTCCCGAGACGGCGGCGGAGCCGGAAATCTGGCGTATCGGCCAACCTCACGCGGCGGCGTTGCGATGAATATCGATCCGGACAGCCGTTTAGCGCGTACCCTGGCGCGAAACGCGCGTCATTCGCGTTCGGCTGAAGGAGGACTGGCTTCCAACAGCCAATATCCCGATAATTCCCAAATGAAAAATGGACTGGATTCCGGAAGTATTGCCGAAAACAGCCCCGCCAAAACGACGGGAGCGTACGGTTCAAACGGACAAAACGCGCTTCAGAAAACGCAGACCGATCCCCATGGAACTGGAAACGATTTTCATGGAAATATCGGCAAATCATCCCCGTCCGGTTCCAATACGGCAGCGATTGCGGCGGCAATGAATGACGATTTTTCCAAATGGAAAACCATTCGTCCCGGCGAAGTTTCAAACGAAAACAATGAAGTCGGCGTTTCTGGGACTGAAATTTCATCTAATAAAAATCAAAAGCTCAAAGGCAAACAAACGGAAAGCTCAAGCTCTCAAGGTGAAATCATCGGCGGAACGGAAAGCGGTTCCGCAAACGGCTCGGACTCAAACGGCTCCAATACCTCGAAAAACGAAACTCGTATTGCGGAAAGTAAAGGAGAAAACTGGGCTTTGGCAAATTATCGGCCGAACGTTTCGACTTTAACGCGTCCCATTCCGATAGAGTGCAGAGCCGATCGTTTTGTTCTTTCCGCGTCGCCCGGCGTCCCGGGAGAAGAAATTCCAATTACGATGCCATTCCAGACCGGCGTAAATTTAGCAAATGCGATCGCCGCGCAAACCGAACGCTGGGGAAAAGCGGGACCGGGAATGATCTGGAAACCTATTCTGCGCGTCCGCGTAGCGCCAGACGCGCGGAAACAATTTGAACGTCTCCAGATTCTCCTGGATGGAAGCGGATTGATTATTGAAGAGGTTGCCCCGTGACGAAAAAGAAAACAAACGCTTTTTTCCGTTCCAGGTTCGGCAAATTTGCGAACGGCTCTTTGGGCCGTGTTTTTAGAAAACATTTACCGTGGACAGCGTGAAAATCCGAGACAAATTATCTCTGAAAAATCGGAAGATAGTCGTTTTTCATCAAAATCGCGACCAGGGCCATGGACGTGGCGTAATCGACGCTGATGGTTGAAGGCCAACTGCCGTCGGGCCTCTGGTCATGAAGAAGAAATTTCCAAAGCCGACAAAATACTTCCTCGTCGGAATCGTCAATCTCATTTTGCTTAAGAGTAAGGCGGAAGGCCTGAACCGCGTAATACTGCGCGTAGTGAAAGTACCCGTCCTCCGGCGAAACGGCCGACGAATCGCAAATAATTTTCCTCAAATAATCCATTGCGCGGCGAATTTCCAGCGAATCATATTTTCCGGCGGCGCAAAGTCCGGAAACCGCGGCGGCAGAACGCGGCCACGCGCTCGGTCCTCCGGCAAGCCGATAGCGAAACCCTCCGTCCGGATTCTGACATCGAAGAAGATAGCGGATTCCTTTCTCTACCGTTTGGGCGGGAATAGCCAGACCGGCGTTTCGACAGGCGCGCAAAGCGGTTAAATGACAGGCCGTAACGGAAACGTCTTCCTCTCCCGGGAGAAAAGAGTAACGCCAGCCTCCATTTTCTCCCTGAGATTCGACGATACGCTGGACGGCTTTTTCCAAAATTCCTCGTATGACGCCGTCGTTTTCGCTCATTCCAAGACATTCCGCAAGAAAAGTAACGGCAAAACCATGAGCGTAAACGCTCCCCTGTTCAGAAGCCCCCGCGCCGGCAAGAATACCGTCCGGTCCGGCTTTTTCAAGAATTAACCTAACGCACTGCGCCGTATATTTTGCATCGGGTCCCTCAAGCGGCGTACTGCCGGAAGAAAGAAAGGCCATGCCGACGAGCGCCGTAATACCTACGTCGTTTCGAAAAGCGCCGTCGCCGGGCATGATTCCGGCGTCCAGACGTTTGCGAAAATAGTTCAACCCGTTATCGGCCGCCCGCTCAAGACTTTCCGAATCAATTGGTTCAATTGAAAAAAGCTCGGCCGTTACGCTGAAAAACAAAACGAACAAAACGCCAAAAATAAGTCGCTTTAATATCAAAAAATTCAATTCCGGATTTTCCTGATTCTCTCTTTTTCAATTCAGCTTCTTAATAAAACATTCAAGCTCGGCCATTGGATTGGCATAACATTTCCGAACGCGCCATGAAACAGGCGTTAACGGCGAAACGTCTACGGACGACTGCCGCAAAAGTTCCGCAACGTAAATCGGAAGAAAAGCTCGAACCTGTTCCGGACCGTTCAGAAGAAAATTAATCCAGATCCAGGAATCCGCATAGTAAATCTGAACCATCTGTTCCATATTCCGCAACGTTTCCAATTCTTCCAACGAAGTAATTTCCCCAGCCGCCGCGCGTTCGCGAACAAGGGGAAGCCACTCCGAACCAGTCGTCCGCGGATCTTTCGTCTCGAGACGGCGCCGGCGCCGAAACTTCTCAAGGGAAATCAGTTTCGTATTTTCCAGACGCGCGTTTGCGGAAACCTCAAAATACTCCGCCAGGCCTTCGTCCAACCAGATAGGAACGAAGGGAAGAACCGCATGAAGCAGCGCGTGCGTTCCTTCATGCCGGAGATCCGTCGCAAAATTTTCGGACCGATGAAGAAAAAGCTGTCCCCGGCCCTCTTTTTTCTTGATGAAAAGCGCCTGACGGTACGGCAGTTGAGGATACTCGCGCGTCAGGAATTCCCGCCACTGCTTGTCGTTCTCAAAAACGTAAAGTTCAATCCACTCGCGTATCTTCGGGAGTCGGAGAAGCTCGGTCAATTCATCATAAATTAAAGGAAGCTCTAGAAGTTCAGACTCGACTTCCGCAAGATCAAAGGTTCCCCAACAGGCTATCGGTCCAAATACCCGCGTGGAAACCCACTCCTGACCATAAATGGAGGAACAGACCGTCGCGTAAAATACAAAAATCAGCGCTACGCGATTCTGAACGGCGCGAAACAGTTTCATATTGTCAAAATTTAATAAACCAGACACGCCGCCGCCTTTTCCAAAACATACCGCGTTTAACCGTTAAATCGGAGACTCCAAGAAGAAATTTACGTATTTATTGATATTTCTTACGGTGAAGATCTGTCGGGACCATTCGGCCCGGTCCTATTGCCCACCGGTCTTTTGCCGCTAACCGGCAAAACGGTTCTTCACGGGAACAAAGCGAAACCGTTTCATTACCCATCTTCCTTTTCAATCGGCAATTTGATCAGAGATACTCAGTCAGAAGCTCTTCCGCCGGATTAGAAATAACGGTTTCAGAAACAAGCAAACCTCTGCGCCGTACTTCGTCGGCGGCGGCCCTGGTACTTGTTTTCACATCGGAAAGCGGACCGACGAGCATCAGAAGCCCCTTGCCCCCAAGAGCCATCGCAAGATGAAGCCGAATCAGAGTAACGTTACCCAATTTAGCCGCAAAGTCTGACGCGGCCAAAATGGAACACGCGCCGAAAGACTCCACTATCCCAAGCGCGGGAACTCGGGCGGATGGAAGAATGACGGCGTTGCCGAGAGCGGAGAATACGGAAGGATGAACCTTGGGACAAACCAGCGAATCTATCGTCGTTTCGCCGCCGATCTTTACGCCGTGTTCAACGGCAGTCCGAACCTCGTCCACTCCGCCGGAAACAACCAGAAGATATTTCCCGGAACAAATCGTTCGCCCGATCAATACGGAAATGGAAGCGGTTTTCATCATTTCATCCTGCGCCAGCATTCCTCTGCCCACGCTTTGAAACTCAATGACTCCGACGCACATCGTTTTTTCCATAATGAACTCCGTCCGGGAAAACCTACGGCATAATCAACTCGACGATTTTTTCCTTATCGTTTTCAAATCGTTTTTTCTTGATTTTTTTCGTCCGCAGGAACCGATTTTCACAAAAAACTCCAAAAAACGATTAACCGCGCCTTCGCGCCGTAACGAACGGGCGCAAAGACGCAACGCCGACTTTTCCGACTATTTACGCTCTGCCTGCGGAATGTACGCATCGAGAACCTTCTCCGCAAAAATGGGGGAAAACTCCGTAAGACGCTGTCTTCCATCCGCCATGGGAAGCGTGAGCATTTCATGCCCCACGAGCGGTTTGGCATACGCGATGAAATCGTCCGTCACATCATTTCCTTCCGGAGTAATCCAGTTTTTCGGAAAAGTGCGTTCGCTGTTCGCAACAACGGAAAGAGGAGTCTTATCGTATCTGACCGAGTAGATCGCGCCCGGATTCCTAAGAATCGTCGACATAAACCCGCTCTGACCCGTCGCCGCAAGTTCGCACGCTTTCTGACCAAGCGAATAGGCTTCGTCAAGGTCCGTAACCGAGGCGTAGCCCATACTGTGGCGCTGATCCGTTCCGGGTACGTTTCCGCGCGCGTTTCCTTTGACGCAGAGGCCCTTCTCATTTAAATAGTTGACGACTTTCTGAACTACCGTCGTTTGCGAACTGCTGAACGTCGTATGACCAAAAGAATCTTTCAATTCGCCAAGCGACCCCACGTTAAATCCTTCGCTGATAACCACAATGCACCGACCGCGGCGACGGAGCGTTTCGTTAACCTGCTCGTGAAGCTGCTCAAGCGAACACGGAGACTCCGCCATGTAAATCAGAAGCGGCATTTCACGATTCGGATCCGCAAGCCGGGCCGCCGCCGGGATAAATCCTATTTTACGACCCATCGCCTGCATGACGAGAACGGGATCCGCAGGACGCGAACCTTTATTTTCCTGATTTGCATACTG
>CAZWOV010000241.1:0-4911 GCA_964635645.1 uncultured Planctomycetaceae bacterium
AGGACGTTTATCCCGGTTCGCCGGACCAGTTTGAACGCTGGATGGAGCTGGACGTCGACGAGGGAGGTTTTGGACCCGGAACGACTCATACCGTTCATAATTGCTGGGGAATCTGGCCGGATTACCATCATATCCAGAATGCGAATAATGTGAGTTCCGAGCCGCTGGACCGAACGCAGACGCATCGTTTCGGAGCGAGTTACGATCCGAAAACCGCTACGGTCTGTTGGTGGCTGGACGATAAAATGACCGCGAGCGCCGCCGCGCCCTATGTGCCGACGATTGCGGAAAAACAGAATTTCTATCTGATTATCAGCGCTCAGTCGCATAAGGCGAAAAAACCGTATCGGATGTTCGTGCATTCCGTACGCGCCTATGTTCCGTTTGAAGAAGAATGAGGCTCTTTTGGTCGATCAAAGAGAAGAGTGGATTAACCCGGGCGTTCAACGTCTGCAAAAAGCTACGTTGAAATTTATTTCTGCGAGAGTTTCAAAGCAAGATCAAACGACTCCCGTTTCCGGTTTTGAAAGGGAACGGGAGTCGTCGTTTTTCCAGCTTAATTTATTATTTCAACTGGTCTGCGTTATTTTTTGACCATATCGATTAAAATATCGACGCCTTTTTCAATTGTTTCGTCGCTGGCGGCAAACGAGATTCTGAAATGCGAATCCTTTGAGCTGAATACGTTTCCGGGAATAACGAGAAGTTCGCGTTCCAGAATAGCTTTGTTGACGAATTCGCTTGCGGACGCGCCGGGAGCTTTGGGGAAGGCGTAGAAAGCCCCTTCCGACTTCACGATTTCAAAATAATCCTTGAGACCGTCGTAGACCAGATCGCGTTTCCGGCGGTAGGAATTCAAAATCGGCTTCATATCCGAGTCCAGAGCGGCGATGATTCCGTACTGAAGAGCGCTTGGCGCACAGACGAAAGTGTACTGCTGAAATTTGAGCATCTGCTGGATAATTGCGCTGGGGCCGTGCGCAAATCCGAGACGCCAGCCCGGAACGCCGTAGCACTTGCTGAATCCGTCGAGAACGATAACGTTTTTACTGAATTTTGCCGGGGAAACGAATTCTCCGTCATAGCAGAAGAATTTGTAGATTTCGTCGCTGATTAAGGCAATCTGTTTTCTGTCGGCCAGTTCCGCCAGGTCGCGGCAGACCTGTTCGCTTGCGATCGTTCCAGTCGGGTTTGCCGGCGAGTTGAGGATGATGAGTTTGGTTTTAGGAGTAATGACCGCCTCGACTTTATTGACGTCGATATGAAAATCCGGGTATGTGGAAACATAAACGGGTTTTGCGCCGAGCATTCGAACCAGCGCGTCGTACATTACGAAAAACGGATCGAAAATGATCACTTCATCGCCGGGATTAACAAGCGTCATGAGAGCCAGAAAGAGAGAACCGCTTGTTCCGCTTGAGATAAATGTTTCCCGTAAGCCCGCGCCGTACTGTTCGTCGACCTGTTTCTGAATCAGCGTACGCAACGCGGCCGCTCCCTGCGTGGGAGTGTAGCCGTTTTTTTTCGATGAGATTGCGTCGATCGCCGCCGTCCGGGCAGATTCGGGCGCGTCAAAATCAGGCTGGCCAATAGAAAGGTTGACCGGATTCTGGAGCTTCGAGGCCAAATCAAAAACTTTTCGGATGCCGGAAGCGTCAAACCACTGCGTCCGGTCGGCAAGCCATTTTTCGTACATGATATTTTCCTTGAATGAATGATGATCCGAATGAAAAAAAGCGTTCGCCGACGCGCGGAAATTTGATTCCAGCGGCTTATTCCCGCTCCGTTAAAATAGGAACGCCGACGGACGTCTTCATAAACATTTTGATGATACCGCGTTTTGAAATATTTTCAAGGCGCCCCCCGGCTCGAAATTTAAGAATCGGGAATAAATTATTTCCGAAGCGCAATTCCAGTTGCCGCTGGGACTGTTTCTAATTCCAAACCCGTTTTTCAGCGCTGAACGTCGGATGAGAACAAACGCCTCTGAACGCCCAGAATCCCCATTCCCAAAACGAGAAGGAGATACGCGGAGGGTTCCGGGACTGCGTTGTCGTTGAGTGAAAGCGAGCCGCCCATGCCGTTTATCGCGTGGAGCCACAGATCCGCGCCGCCAGCGTTCGAAAAATCAAAGGTTACGCTTGAGAACCAGTTTTCCGACGAAGCGGATTGCGCGTCGTCCAGAGAGAGATAATCGAATTCCCAGCCGCTGAGCGAAACGGGATCGTCGGCGACAAATCGAATAGTCGCTCCCGTTTCCGCGGAGAACTGATCGACGATTTCCAGGACGTCGTGAATACCGGCGTCTTTCAGTTCGTTGAGAGAAATTTCCCAGGCGCTTCCCGCGGCGAGCGAGAAGGAACCGACGGTTCCGTGTCCGGAAAACGCGACTCCCTTGCCGATGGTTAACGTTCCGCCGCCGACAATAGATCCGGAGATTTCCGCCCGATTCTCTCCCTGTTTGGAAACCAGCAGTTCGTATCCGGAATCGATGGAAACGGGATTGGCGATAGTTCGGTCTTCCGCGGAGGCGTTCAGAATAATCTGGCTTTTTTGATGAACGCGGAGTTCCCCGGTTCCGAGAGCGTCGTCGTTTCCGAGATAGTAGGGGACGTGGGAACCGTTTCCGGAAGAACGGCTTCCCATGAGGTCCGTACCGCCGGAATACGTGTTCGCGCCGTTGAGCGTGATTTTACCGGCGTTGAGTTCGCCGTAATTCAGTCGGAGAGGATATTCTCCGGAAACGACGCCGTTAATCGTAGTGTTCATGTCGGTACCGTAGCCGGTCCGAATGCTGTTTTGGGTTCCGTTAAGAACAAAATTGTTTTCGTAAACGGGACTGTTGGAATAGTTGATGAGTTTTGCGTTCAGGTAGATCGTTCCGTTTCCGAAGACGGCGGGATTGCCTGCGTAAATCAGGTCGGACGCGTTAAGGTAGACGTCGCCGCCGAATGAGTTTTGGGAACTGTCGCCCAGAAGGGTGATGGTTCCGGTTCCATTAATCCGGATTTCCGAATTTCCGGCGAAATTGACTTCGGTTTTCTGATAGGAGGCGGAGACAGTGAAAACGGATTTCCGGTTGGCGTTTGAGTTGGCGAGAGTTCCCGCTTTGACTTCGGAGGAGATGGAAAGGTCGTTCCCCATGGCGTCGAGAGTTCCTCCGGTCATGGTCAGCGTTCCGCCGATGAGCTTTCCTCCGTCGCTTTGCGTTCCGGAGAGCCGGAGCGTACCGCCGGTGATTTCGACGTTCCCAACCGCGGAACCGGTCGTGATTTGGCCGCCGAGATCCAAGACGCCTTCGGCAACTTTGACGTTGAGGTTTTCGGCGGGGTCGCCGTTAAGAATCTGTGCGCCGGCGCCGACTTTTTCAAGGAGAATACTTCCTGAACCGCCGGAAAACGTTCCGGAAAACGTTGCGGAGACGGCCGAGTCGGCGATTCCATAGCCGAGAACCAGCGAGGCTTTCTGCGCGGAGGTGTTTCGGACGACGGCTTTGGAGTTGGAGGAAAGAGAACCAATGGAAACGGAATGACCGTTCAGGTTGATTGAGTGCGCCAGACCGTCGGAATTGAAGGTCACGTCGCCGCCTTTGGGGAGGGCGTTGTCCGCGTCGAGCCGGATTTTTGCCGTGCCCGATCCGTTATTTTGGAAAAAAGTACCGCCGGAGTATGTGTTTTCGGCGGCAAGAATGATCGTGCCGCTGTCGGCGATGAAGGTGAGTTTCCCCTTTTCGCCGTCGGCGTCCGAGATACTGCCGTTGAACGTCATGTTTTTTGACCATCCGGCCATTAATTTGCCGCCTTGGGCCGTTAATTGGATGGGGCAATCGTATACGCCGACCTGATTTCCGTTATGGAGCGTGGCGTCATTCAGAATGAGCGTGTTGGGAACCGATTTTCCATTGAGAATGTAGAGGTTGCCATTCAGTTTCAGCCAACCGGCGAAGGTGTTTTCGCCGTTGAGCGCGTACCAGCCCGACGACGTAATATCGACGTTCAGATTTCCGGTAATGACGCCGTCGAACGCTTTGGTTCCCAGATTCGAGTTGATCGTGAGCGTCGCCATGGAGTCGGAAGAGTTGGTAATGATCGAATGCGTGTTTCCGCTTGAGTAAAGATTGTCCGAGATTCCTGTGCCGAGGCTTGCGAGTCCCTGAACCGTTTGCGAAACGCCGTTCAGATCGAATTGAGCATAGTCGCCGAGCAGAAGCGAACCGGAGATCTGCGCGGAGCTGGAACCGACGACTTTGGCGGAGGCGAAACGTTCCGCCGTTCCGGTTTCGAGAACGAGATTGCGAACCGCGGCCGGGTTTGTTCCGTCGGCCTGCCGTTCCTTATTTAATTCAAGCGTACCGTCGGAGAGCGAGATATCGACTTTGTTGGAATCGTTTCCTCCGAGCGACATGGTTCCGCCCGACCAGCCTTTTTTCAGATTGAGAACGGCGTTGTTATCGGCGGTAAACTGATTGTTCATCGCGATGGAAGCGCCGGATTCCGCGTTGGAGCCAATGGTCAGCGTACTGGTTCCGGATGAAGTTTTCACGACGCCGGTTCCGGTGAGTTTCGGAACGGAGACGGAATTGCCTTTCAGGTCGAAAAGCCCGTCAACCTGAATCGACGAGGCGAATTCGACGTCGCATCCGAGGTAAAGCCGCCCGTTGTATCCGGTACTTGACGGTCCCTTCACGACAATTCCGCCGGTATTGGAAATTTTTCCGGAAGCAGGAGCAAGAGTAAGCGAGCCGTTGTTGGAAGAAATGTCAAACATTCCTTTTGTGCCTTCAACGTCGTTAATATCGCCAGTCAGGTAGAGATTTTTGAACCATCCGCAGTTAAAGACGGCATGCGATCCAATGTAAAAATCATTGCCAAGCGTGATCGTTCCGTTGGAGTGATTGCCGGTATGGATTCC
>CAZWOV010000242.1:0-4887 GCA_964635645.1 uncultured Planctomycetaceae bacterium
TGCTCACATTATACTCCAATTACAAAAACATGCTACTGTTTTCGTCAAAAAAAACAAAAAAAGTTTAAAATTTAACAAAAGAATTATCGATTCGAGGAATTATTTATTTTAAAAGACGGAATTTTCTGGTATTTAGGATAGAAAGCGTCAAGAATTTTAAGATACTCCGGCGATATGTCGATATCAGAACATAACGGATGGTTGGAATATCAGGATATTTCGACCGGTCAATAAAGAAAAAAGAAATAACTATTCTTTGATATGAAACACACTGCGCCTTCGCCCGACACGTTGATTTTAAAACGTAAAGGTCATAAACGCCATCATCGACAGCAAAATTACCATCTCGCAAGATGGTTTTGGGTGTTTTTTATTCTGTTCACGTCAGGTTCCGGCCTGTACATCTGGAACGAACTTTCGCTAAAACAGCACAAAGCCAATCGTATTCAGACGGAAATCGTAAGCAATATGGAATCAATCCTCAATGCGCTCAACGAATACCATCGCGTCAACGGCATGTTCCCCCCGGCGTATGAGACGAACGCCAAAGGAGACCGCACGCTGAGCTGGCGCGTCGCGTTGCTTCCGTATTTTCTGGACGCGAACGGTCATCCCAAATATCAGGATCTTTACGACTCGTTCAATCGGAACGAAGCCTGGAGCCATAAAGACAATATTGCTCTTCTGGATAAAATGCCTCACGAATACAGATCGCCGCGGTGCGCAATTCCCGCAACGGGGGATGAAGCGGGGCATCTGACCAACTATCTGACCGTCCGAAATCCAAATTCCGTCTTTCCGGAAGACTGCTCTCCGGTAAGTAAATCGCGGATCACCGATCGGCTCGACAGCACGGTTCTGGTCATTGAAGTAAGCGACGAGGGTGCGATTGCGTGGACTAAACCGGACGATTTTGAATTTGATCCTACCCGACTTGGAACGGCGGTCCCGAAAATGTTTCAGCCCGACGTTCTCATCTGCGGTATGAGCAACGGCGACGTCGTTCCCGTCGAGATTCCAACGCCTGTTTCGCAGCTTTTCAAGACAAAGCCGCCGCTTTCGCCGGAAGAGCTGACCAAACAAAATCCGCTTACGCCGTATTTTTTGCGCAACGATTCCGAAACGTCGAACTTAGAAACTCCAACGCCCTGAAATCAGAGAATCGACGCAAAACGCGCGAGGATTTTCATACCGTAAAATGGATAGCGGTCAAAACCCGCGCGTTTTACGGTATTTTTTCGCTCTCGCCGAAATGGGATGAATTTCTATTTTAAAATAACCGGATCTTTCACTCTGAAGAAACGGAAGAGCAGGCGGAAACGGTTAGCGTTCGTTTTCCCATTCTTTCAGAAACCAGTCGGGAGCAAATGCGGACCGGAAAAAACTGGGAGAACGCCATCCGCCGACAATATCCGAAGGATTAGGTTTACCATGAAAAACCAGTACGCGCGTTTCCCGTCCAGGATGACGCGGCGGGAGAAAATAGCCTAACGGAAAAGTCCGCAGACAGTGACGCTTGAAACTCCGGCACCACGACTCGTCCCAATACTCAAGCGTCCCGCGTTCCTTCATCCACCACGACAGAAACGCCTGTTCGTTGCGAAACGCGGCGTAAACCTCCGCCGTATGTTCAAGATAATACTGAAATAATTCAGGAGTCCGCCCCGCCTCAAATCGGAAAACCGACGAATTTCCGACATAATTGTTCAGATTCCAGTCGTTGATAATTCGAAATTCTCCCGGAACGTCAAAAAACTCATCCAGAGAACCAAGAATAACGACGTCCAGATCAAGAAAAAGCGTCGGACCTTCCAGACCGGCCAAATCCTTCTGAAACACCGTCAGCTTGCGCCACCCGCGTTCTGGAAGAGACGGATCCAGATCCAACGGAGGCAACGGCTGAATTTCTATCGAAGAATCAATGCCATTCGAATCGTCTGTGAAACAAACCATTCGGCAGGGACGTGAAATATGCCGACGCGCCATTGAAGCCAGACGATTTACGTATTCAGGCCCAAACTTGGTTCCCCACTTCATGCAGATAATATTTTCCATAGAAGCCGCGCTCCAATTTCCCAAACATAAACGGCGGTCAGACGGTCTTTCGATCGTCCGCGCCGTCCAAAACCTGTCAAACGCCCGTTTCCGCGTCATTCAATTACGAATTCGTAATCATTCAGCTCAAAACGGCGTTTATTTCCATCCGGAGTCGTTACGTCCGCAGAAACCGCTTTCGCGCGGCAATTAACCAGTACGAGCGTTTCTTTATCGCCCAGTTTCCTCAAATAGGAAACCACGTCCTCCTCCGCAGAATTATCGAGCCAAATCAACTCGCCGGAAGTCAGTTCAGGCCGGGAATTCCGAATTTCAACCAGACGATGAATCAACTCCCGACGGCGTTTCGCTTCTTCCGACTCCGCGTTTGCCCAATTCACTGTGCATCCGAATTTCGCGCCGAAAATGGAATGCCGGTTTTTGTCGCAGACTTCCTGACCGCAATAAAGCATCGGCGTTCCGTCCAGCGTAAACATCATGGCCAGCGCGGCGGCGACGCCTTTTTCGCCGAAGCGTTTCTCCGTACGGTTTTCGTAATCGTCGTTGCTGATATCGTGATTATCGATAAAATGAATGACCCGGTCGCCGCCAATCGGACGGATTTTTCGGTAATTTTCCTTGGAATCGCGAATCGTCCTGGCCGACGCGCCGTTCACGAAAACGCTCCTCGCAGGCTTACTGAACGCCCAGCCGTAATTCAAATCGAACGCCTTCAGCTGGTCCTCTCGACGGGTTCCCTCCGACAGGAAGCCAATTTCAGGCTGGATCTTTTCCAGGCGTCCGCGCGCCGCTTCCCAGAAATCAAGCGGAACTCCGTCCGCAACGTCCATTCGGAATCCGTCTACCCCATAATCGCGAACCCACTGCTCCATATTCTGGAAAAGATACTCGCGCAATTCAGGCGAATCGAAGTTTAAAAGCGGATATTTCCAGGGACCCGTAATGATTTTCCCTTCTTGGTCCCGTTTCACAAAATTCGGATTTTTGTCGATAAGTACCGCCGTCGGTCCGCAGTGAAGATAAACCATATCAAGCATCACGCGAAGGCCGAGACGATGGGCCGTATCCACGTAAGACTTCAAATCGGAATCCGCGCCGTATTCGGGATCCACATGATAAAAATCCTTCATTCGATACGGATTTAACGGACTGTCCATCTTTGAGGCTTTCTGACGCGGACTCCAGAATTCGCGATTCATATCGTCGTCCGCCACAAAAATCGGACACAGATAAACGATCGTGACGCCAAGCTCCGCCAGATCGCCCAACTTCTTTTCCGCGGCCTTAAGCGTTCCTTCCGGCGTGTAGGCGCGCGGATTAATCTGATACATAACGCCGCGATTGACCCACTCGGGAGCCGTTTTCGCCATACGCTGATTCAGCGGCGCCGTTTGCGCGGCGCCGTTAGAATCCGCCTCTGCCGCCGAAAGAGATAAAACAGAACCTCCGGCAACCAATGCGGAACAAATTGAAAATATCGTTAAAAATCGTTTCATAAAGGAACCTCTTTTCAGGCATAAAAATACGTTAATCCAAAATCCAAACAATACGTTTGCTCTCCATTTGGAGAGTTTGCCCGTTTGTTACTCCAATTTTAGCGCCTTTTCATGAAATTTCAAGGGCTCGGCTCAAAATTCGCCGCTTTTTGAAGATATTTTTTGAACCCGCAAAATCTGGATTTTTCTGAAAAGTTTTGCTGAAAATCTCCGGACAAATCCTTGACTTTCCATTCTTTATGGACTATACTGAAAAAAGAGTCGTTTGAAAACGTCTTGTTTTCAAAACCGATTTCCCGCCTGAATTTCCAGGAACGGCGCGAAACGCGATCCTTCCCTGAAAACCGTCAAACGTCAAACGCCAAACGCCCCAACCCCAGGCTCCTCCCATGATTTCCATTCAATACGCCGATCCGGATCGCTGGCTCGAAACGGCCCGTCTTATTTACGATTCGACCAATTCGTGGTACCTGAAAAACCGCGGTTACGCCTGTTTCTCCGGAGACAGAGACAGCGCTATGCTTTTCTGCCGCGCATACGCCGCGCTGGACGGTCCGAATAATCTGCTTATCGCGTGGGATTCCGAGAGAAACCGTATCGCCGGTTCCTGCTTTGTTCATCGGCGTCCAACCCATACTTCGCTCGGGATTATGAACGTTCATCCCGATTATTTCGGTCAAAGTATCGCCTCGAAAATCCTGCGCCGAATCGTCGAGATCGCGCAATCCCGCAATCAGACGCTCCGTCTGGTTTCCAGCGCGATGAATCTTGATTCTTTCTCGCTTTACAGTCGGTTTGGATTCGTTCCGCACACGGTTTTTCAGGATATGTATTTCCCCGACTTTCAACCGGAAGCAATCAGGGAACGCCTTCCGTCCTCCGTTGCCGAAATACTTCCATTCGTTCGTCGCGCCCAATGGGAAGACGCGCCGCAAATCGCCGCTCTTGACCGAAAACTGACGGGGCTGGATCACGCGCAGGATTTCGCCTATTTCATTCAAAATCCAGACGGCGTATGGAGAACATGGGTCGTGGAACGTTCCGGAAAAATCGAAGCGACTCTTTCTTCCGTCTGCGACCCCGGAAGCGTCATGCTTGGCCCCGGAATCATGGAAAACGCCGTTCAAATGCTCGCGTTGATTTTCACTGCGCACCAATGTTTCTCAACCGAACTTCCAACGCCCGCCAAACCGGTCTTCCTCGTCCCTTGCGTCTGCGCGGAAGCGATTCAAACCCTTTACTCCTGGGGCGCAAGAAATACCGAAATCCATCTCGGCCAGGCCCTCGGCCCCGCAAGACCCGCGGAAGGAATCGTCATGCCGACTTTTATGCCGGA
>CAZWOV010000243.1:0-4875 GCA_964635645.1 uncultured Planctomycetaceae bacterium
GGCTGTTTCCAGATCCACAATTCCGGCGCAAAACAGACCGTAATGGCGATAAACGCCTGGAACGGCGATCTTGAAGTCGGTATCGGCAATGCGCCGAACCCGCAGCAAGGCGGCGTCGACTGGACTTTTGACAACAGAAACGGAGCTTCCTCCAACAGAAACCAGTATGATTCCGTCCAGCTTTACGTCATGGCGAAAGCCGCGATTGCTCCAATGATGACGAACGTAGCCGACGGCGCGGACTATTCGGTCGTCCAGGGACACAAAATTACCAGCAGCATGAATACGAACCTCCACACAAACGGAGCTTCCTACGATATTGTGAACAACGTCTCCCAGATGCAGAGCGACGGGATCGTTTTTGACCGGATCGGCTACTACATGGAATACGCGGAAACGCTCGATTCTCCGCTCCAGTACGTCTTTGTATCGATGGACGCGTTCACCGACGATATCAGCAAAATCGGAATCCCCGACGCCAAAAGCGGCATTTTCTACCAACAGCAGGTCCGCAACATGAGCGTAACCTCGAACGTCTCCGGAGTCGTCAACGGAACCGGTATCAACGGCTCGCTCGAATTCTGGCCTTCCAACTACAATCAGGGAACTACGAACGTTCATCCCGGAGGCTCCGGCTCCATTTACGATACGAATGACGCCGGCGCGAATATGACTGCCGGACACGGTTCCATGCAGATCCACAATCTGGACGCAAATCAGACGGTTTTCGCCTACAATCACTTCAATGGAACGAAAGAGTACGGTATCGGAAACAGTCCTGGAAACGAGGCGACCGACTGGACCTTTAACCAAACGAAAAAGGACTACGCGATCGCGAACATCTATACTTTTGTTCGCGAATCCGACGCCGTTCTCTTCACAACCTCCTCTTCCGGTCTGGATTTCTACCAGCGCGACTCAAACGGAATGGCCGACGTTACCCTCAGCGGTACTTTCAAAGTCTCGAACGGCGTAAATCTTACCGCCATTCAGGCGTCGGAAGACGGCTCCAACTGGATCGACCTTTCCTACAATATGGAAACCGGCGAATTCAGCTCCACCGTCTCCGCTTCTGCCGGATGGCATCAGTACCAGTTCCGCGCAATGAGCGGCGACACGGTTTTGACCAGTTCAACCGGCGATCGTATCGGCGTCGGCGATATTTTCATCACGGCCGGCCAATCCAACTCCACCAACTATGGCGACGCTCCCACTGCAAGTACGACCGGCAACGTCGTCGCGATGAATCACGAAACGGGCGAATGGGGTTACGCAAACGACCCGATGCCCACGAAAATCAACGGCAAGAGCGACGGAAGCAACCGCGGCTCCACTTGGCCAAGTATGGGAGACGCCCTTTCCGAAATGACCGGCGTCCCGGTCGCGTTTTCATGCGTCGGCTGGGGTGGCACCAGTATCGGATGGTGGGATCCGGATGCGGATACGGAAGATAACGTAGGACAAGGATTCGATCGTCTCGAAACCGCCATTAAAAATCTCGACGGTAATTTCGCCGGTATCCTCTGGCATCAGGGTGAATCCAATTACGGAACTTCCAAAGAAGCCTACCAGGAGGCTCTGGAAGAACTGATTCAGGCCTCGCGCGAAGTCGCCGGCTGGGAAGTACCATGGGAAGTGGCCCTCGTCTCATGGCGACCCGCCGACGGTATCGATCAGGATATCCGCGACGCTCAGGCGGCGGTTGCGGAAGAAATGGACGGCGTCTTTCTGGGACCGGATTCCGACGCTCTCCTCGGACTGCTGCGAGGCCAAATCAATGGAAACGGTATTCATTTCAGCGTTTTAGGACTTCAAACGTTAGGAGAACTTTGGGCGTGGGAAGTTGGAAGAGACATTCTCGGCGTTCCGGAACCTTCCTCATGGATCCTCTTCCTCGGAACTCTCGGCGGTCTGGGATTTATCCAATTCCGTAAAAAACATACGGCTCAATGATAAATCGCGAATACCCGTTAATTTCTGATAAACGCCTTCTTCCTTAAACGATTGAAGGCGTTTTTTCTTTTAAAACCCATCCTTCCAGAACTTCTTATTTTTCCTAACCCTCACATTGCAAATCAATATGAAAAAAAACATGTAAAACTCCGATAAAAATAAAGAGCTACGGCGTTTTACAAACTGAATTATCCTATGAATACAAAGAGAAAAAAATGAAAAGAATTTGGCAGAAAGAAGAAGGAATGCTCACTTTTGAATGGATTCTCATGCTGTTCCTGCTGGTTATCGGCGTCGTCGCCGGACTGGCCGTCATTCGCGACGCTTCAATCGTAGAAGCCGGACGCGCAAGCAGCGCGGCGTTGAACCTGAACACGGGATATCAGGTTCAGGCTCCGCCGCAGATTACAGTGAACGGCCAAAGCGCCACAGTCAACGGTTTTGGACTGGAAAGCAGTTCAGAATCAAACGTTAATTTCAGCAGAAAATAATCAGCGTTTTTTTCTTCCTATACCGCAAAGCCAGCTGTTCTCCGGTTCGTAAAGTATCTTTTCTACGGAGAAACCGCTGTCTTTAAACAAATTTTCCAATTCTTTCGGCGTCGGGCAGAACATTTCCAGATGTTCTGCTATCGTCAAATGTCTTTGACTCAAATTTCCGCCGACCATTTCCAAAACGGTCATGAATCTCCCTCCCGATCTCAATACTCGCAGAACTTCCTTCAAATCTTCTTTGGGATTCGGCCAGAAATAAAGACTCTCAACTGAAAAAACAGTATCGAACGTTTCGTCTTCAAAAGGCAAATTCGAGACTCCGCAAACCGTAAACTTCATTCTGCCGTTTTCCGTATTTTCCCTGTTCAATTCCTCGGAAGCCTCGATCGCCAACGGCGAGACGTCGCAGCCGAAGAATTTTGTTTCCGGCAAACGCTCGGCCAGTTTTTTCAGCGCGGCCCCTCCGCCGCAACCGACGTCAAGAACAGCGTTTCCCCAATCCGTCGTCTGAGAAAATCCCCAATCCGTCAACGCGGCATGTCCCTGATTCATTCCATGAATCATACGCAATCCCTGTTCGCCTTCCGGAAACTTCGCGTTTCGAATCAACTCAAAATCAATTGGACGTTCCATAAAAAAACCTTCCTGAATCACGAAATTATTTTTCAATCATCTCTTTCAATCTGGCCAAAATCTGAAGGGCCTCCATCGGCGTCGTTCGCTCAACGTTCAGCTTCCGAAGTTCCTCAACGGCAGGCGGCTCATGCGGATCAAAAAGGAGCAACTGTATTTCATTTCCCTGGGAACGACGCGCACGGGCGGAATCAAGCGCGCGAAGCGGAGCTCTGGGCCGAACGACAAGCGGTTTATCAGGATCGTCCTGAATTTCCGCGCCCGTCTCTTCCTGCCGACTCAGTTTTTCCACATTCAAAAGTTCATTTTGACGCTCTTCCATCTGCGCAAGGATCGCAGAGGCGCGATTGAGAACTTCTGCCGGAATGCCGGCCAGACGCGCGACATGAATTCCATAGCTTTTATCCGTGGCGCCTTCAATAATTTTATGAAGAAAAACCACCTCGTCGTTCCACTCGCGAACCGCGACGTTCAGGTTTCGAATACTATGAAAAGTCGACGCCAGATCCGTCAATTCATGATAATGCGTCGCAAAAAGCGTGCGGCACCCTATCCGTTCGTGAATATGTTCGATGATGGCCCAGGCAAGAGAAATCCCGTCGTACGTACTCGTTCCGCGGCCAATCTCGTCAAGAATGACGAGACTTCTGGCAGTCGCCATGTTAAGAATCCTGGCCGTCTCGGTCATTTCAACCATAAAAGTACTTTGTCCGCGGGCAAGCTCGTCGCTCGCTCCGACACGGGTAAAAATTCGGTCGACAAGACCAATCTTCGCTTGTCTGGCGGGAATAAAACTGCCAATCTGCGTCATGAGCGTCAAAAGGGCGACCTGCCGAATATACGTGCTTTTTCCCGACATATTGGGACCGGTAATCAACAGGACTTTTCCGCGTTCGTCATCGCAAACAACGTCGTTGGGAACAAATTCCCCGTCGCGCGACGCCATATCGAGCACCGGATGCCGTCCGTCAAGGATTTCCAGCTCATTTTCCTCCGTTACCTCGGGACGGCAGTAATTTCTCATTCTTGCCAGCTCGGCAAACGCCAGAAGAACGTCCAGTTCCGCCAAAACATTCGCCGTCGCGACCATTCGGCTTCGATATTGAAGCGTAAGCGCCCGCAACTCGGAAAAAAGGCGCTGTTCCAGATCCTTCTGCCGCTCGTCGGCGGTAAGAACCATTTCCTCATATTCTTTCAATTCCGGCGTAATGTACCGCTCGGCGTTTTTTACCGTCTGCTTTCGAATAAAAGAATCCGGAACCTTGTCTCTCTGCGAATGATTTACCTCGATATAGAAACCAAATACCGAATTGAACCCAACTTTCAAATTCTGGATTCCGGTTTTTTCCTGAATCTCCCCCTGATATTTCGTAATCCACTCGCGCCCGCCGCTGGCCGCCCGACGAAGTTCGTCAAGCTCATGAGAATAGCCGGACCGGATAATTCCGCCTTCGCCTATCGCCAACGGCGGATTATCGACGATAGATTCGCGAATTGTTTTCGCCAAATCCGGACACACGTCGATCTCGCCGTTGATTCGAACCAGCAAGGGACTCTTCATTTTCAGAATCCGATTTCTTATTTCCGGAAGCATCGCCAGCGTCTGCCCAATAGCGTAAAGGTCGCGTGGATTCGCGCGACCGGTCGCCACGCGGGTTAAAAGACGTTCCAGATCATAAATACCGCGGAGCTGTTTCCGAAGTTCCGAACAAACGCCCGGTTCGTCGAGCAATTCCGCTACGGCGTCCTGACGCAGCTCTATCATCTGTTTACTCGTCAACGGATTCGCCACCCA
>CAZWOV010000244.1:0-4861 GCA_964635645.1 uncultured Planctomycetaceae bacterium
TTCGATCTTCCGGCGCATTGTATCCCATAAGATAAAGCAGCGTATGAGACATATCCGCCTGAAAACCAAAGATTTCCGGCCAGGCAACGCCCTCAAGCACGCGAAGCATCCATTTCCACGAATGCATTCCGCCCCAGCAGATCTCGCCCTCCGCGGCAAGACGTTCGCCGTAATCCGCGGCAATTTTAGAGGCTTCAATAAACGTATCGATAATCTTTGCGGTATTGCCGACCGGATCAGAACTCCATTCTTCCACGCCGCACGAAGAATCGACACGAACGCATCCGCCCGGCCGGACTCCAAGCTCGCGCAGTTTCAACCCGATTTCACATGATTTCCGAACCATTAAGCAAAATCGATCGCGCTCTTCCCGGCTCCCCATCGCGCTTCCTCCGCCGCAACCGCTCCAGACGGGAGCGACGCAGGATCCAATTTCCAGCCCCAGCGAACGAACTTTATCCGCAAGGCGTTCGAGGTCGTCGTCCGTACTGTCGATATCGACATGCGGAAGCGAGAGGAAAAGATCCGCTCCGTCAAATTTCCGTCCGTTTACCGACGTCTCGGCAGTCATCCGAAGCATCGTATCAAGGTCGATAAAAGGTTCCGCGCCGGGTTGGCCTTTCCCCACGACTCCAGGCCACATCGCATTGTGCAGTTTCAACATTTTCGCTTCCTTTCAGGTTGGTTTGACTGGATAAAAAACAGACGTTTTCAATTAGCTTTTCAGCTTATCGGTCAATCAGATGAGCTTTCATCTGATTGGTCAGGCTTGAATTAAATTTCGAAGCTTTCTGGTCGTCCGGAGCCATAATCTGGCAATAAAGAAGATATTCGATACCGCGGCTCAGGTAGCGCACGGACCCGTCGGCAAACGCGGTATTGAATCCCTGCTGCGGATGATAACTGGACGGATAGGCGTCGGTAGTACGACTCTTCGCCCAAAGCGCGCCGTACTGTTTCCGGTTCGTCGATTTCCAGTCCGTAGCGTTAAGATTTTCCGAAAATAAAACCGTATAGGCGGTTCCATCCTTCATTTTGGCCGTCATCGCCCGTTTGCTGGAACTTGGCACAAAAGCGCCGAGCTGAAAAGCCATGATTCCGCCGCCGTCGTTTTCCTGTCCTTCATAGCCGCAATTCGCAACATAGCTGATCCCGGCTTCCTTCTTTTTCTTCTCGGGCTGGTCGGGACAAATCAGCCCGGAAAGCGTCGCGTACCGCGTTCCATTATTTCCCTGCTCCCAGACGTTCCAAAGAGCGGTCTGTTCCATGTGCGGCAAAAGAGGAACGACCCAACACCCGTTCGTACCCGCGTAAGAATTCATGTGATACGGCAGATACCCCATTGACGTCTCAAAAGACCTTGTCGCAACGGTGATTTGTTTCTGATTGTTCAGACAGGTCGTCTTACGCGCGGAAGAACGCACCGACTGAACGGCGGGAATCGTCAATCCTACCAGCACGCCGATGATGGCGATAACGACGAGAAGTTCCACCAACGTAAAGCCGCGAACGGTCCGGCGACTGAAAATATCTGTTTTGCTTTTCTTCATTTCCAAATTCCTGAATGTTAACTGCCGCAAAATGCACGATTCCGTCGCAAGCATCTCACGTTTCGTTCATACTGAAGGTCCAAGCCCGTTCCAAACCTTTCCCCGATTCGTCTAAAATTCGGAACGCATGACAAACCTTTTTTATATTACGTTCTATTTTGCACTAAATATTCAAATAAATCCAGCCCTCCCAATAAAAAAATTTAAATTTTTTCAAGAAAATCTCCTTCTGGGGGCTGGAAATTTCCTAAAAATACTGCAAAATAGAAGAACAGAATTCGTTTGGGGATTTTACGCCCGGCCAAAACAAACTTTTTGGCGAATTGCTGCGTAAAAGAAAAGCGCTGTTAATAAAATTGTTTTTTATGGAAAAGGAGAAATTATGTCTGCCGGAAAACCAAACCGTGTTTCTTCCCGACGCGGTTTCACGCTCGTGGAACTGCTCGTCGTCATCGCTATCATCGGCGTTTTGGTCGGACTTCTCATGCCGGCGATTGTGAACGCAAGACTCACCGCGCTTCAGACGACGTGCGCAAATAATCAGCGCGAACTGGCTCAGGCCATTATCCTTTTCGACTCCAACAAGGATCGTCTCCCGTACGTCGGACGCAGCGACCGTACCTACGGAACATGGTACGCCCAGATTCTCGAAGAGTTGGGACGCGGAAAAGAAAACGAACAGATCATGAACGGCGGAACGTTCACCGTCGCCCCAATCAAACAGTTCAAATGCCCCGTCAGCGATTCCGCAACCAACGGTTTCAACTACATGGCGAACGTCGGGTCTCAGACTTACTGGAACAACGCCAAAACTTCAAACCCGAACAATAACGTCCGCGGCGCCGGGCTCTTTTTCTTTTATTACGGCAATAAAAATAATTCATACACAAAATCGGCCATCTCCGGTATTAAAGACGGAGCCAGTCAGACGATCCTTCTCTCGGAAAAATGCTGGAAACGAGTTCCTGGACATTCCGGAGATATCAACACTGAATATAGCCCGGCAGAAAACTGGGCCTCCTCTTCCGGCGACACGAACACCTACAAAAAATTTGGACTCATGTGGAACGGAACCGCTCTCGACACAACCAAATACTCGAATTTCCCAACGAGTCGGCACTCTCAGATCAACAACGTCTCGTTTGCGGACGGCAGCGTCAAAGCCCTCAGCAAATCAATCAAATACGAAACGTTCAAATCCCTCATGTGTCCGAGCGACTCCTGGGTCGGATTTAACGTAAATCTCGGAAACGACCCGAACTTCAAAGAGTAAAAAAGAATAAAAAACGGAATTGTTTTTTAAGATTTCTTCCCCCAAAACCTCCGTCGGCGGAATCCCGTCGGCGGAGGTTGCTCTTCGTTTCGTCATTATTTCGATACGGAATAACGGTTTGAAAGAACGAAATGTGCGCCGCGGGAAAACAAACGAACGTTCCTCCAAACAAACCGCCGCCGTTTTCTTTTTCAAAACAGGCGCAAATTCCCCCCAACGAACTGAAATTTCAAAATCTCCCGAATTTCAGCGTTAAAACGGCTCCACATTCGTCAGATTCAAAACCGGAACCGGACTTTTTCGCCGCAACAGTTCCTGCGCCAGTTGTTTATGATACCAGGTAGAAAGCGTGCCGAAAAGACAAACTTTACCGTCCTGCGTCTTTATTTCCAGACGGCGCAACTCCTGAACCGAACAGCTGTTAAGCGCATTCCGCAGCTGATTTTCTGTTTCCGGGGAAAAGAACGCTGAATTTCTCATTTCTTTTTTCCTTTCTTTTTCTTTTAAATTCCGTCTTTAACTAAAAAATAGCCTTCGCTCTATTTTATCCCATCCGCCCAATCTGTTTGACATTTTCTCTTTCCATAAACTTATTCTGGAAATGCCCGCGAAACCTGAAAAAATTTAAAAATCATAAAATTTTGCCAAAAAATCTTGGCATTTTCCCTTGCCGGGGATAGCGAAAAATTTAAAATATGCTATATTTAAAACAGTTTTTCTTAATCTGGCGTCTGCCTTTTTCAGACGCGGTACTTTTTCAGAAAGCTTGAGTCAAAAAGACTATGAACGCTCGTCAACATGCTATTGAATCCATAGGGACGCAAACATCCCTTCGTCAGGGATTGATCGACTACAAAAAGTCCCCTCTGACGGACGTCTATGCGTCGCGCGTCTTCACAGAAGCCGTTCAGAAAGAAAGACTTCCGGCAGAGATTTTCAATTCGCTCCGGCAAACAATTCAATCGGGCGGAGGTCTTGATCCCGCCATCGCTCCCGCCATCGCCGCCGCCATGCGCGACTGGGCAATGGAACGCGGCGCCACCCACTACTCGCATTGGTTCCAGCCGTTGACGGGACAAACGGCGGAAAAACACGATAGTTTTCTGACGCCTGCCGGTCCGTTAAAAGCAATTGCGAAATTCAGCGGCAACGAACTGGTTCGAGGCGAATCGGACGCTTCCAGTTTTCCTTCCGGCGGCCTCCGCGCCACCTTTGAGGCGCGCGGATATACCGCGTGGGACCCTTCAAGCCCGGCGTTTATTCTCGAAAACGCTAATGGAGCGACGCTCGTCATTCCAACCATGTTCGTCAGCTGGACCGGCGACTCCCTCGACCAGAAAACGCCCATGCTCCGCTCGCTGGACGTTCTGAATCAACAGGCGCTCCGCGTGCTGTGTCTGTTCGGAAACACAACAGCCAACAGAGTCGAATGCACTCTTGGCGTTGAACAGGAGTATTTCCTTGTCGATCGGCGGATCGCATTCCAGCGTCCCGACCTGCTCGTTTGCGGAAGAACGCTTTTCGGAGCCAAACCGCTCAAAGGTCAGGAACTTGAAGACAACTACTTCGGAGCTATTCCGGAACGCGTCCTGGCATTTATGACGGAAGTTGAATTTGAGTTGATGAAACTCGGCGTCCCGATCAAAACCCGCCACAACGAGGCGGCGCCCGGTCAGTTCGAACTGGCTCCAACTTTTGAAACGACCAATCTCGCCCTGGACCACCAGATGCTCGTAATGCAGATACTGCGTCAGGTCGCCCGGCGGCACGGTTTCCTCTGTCTGCTCCACGAAAAACCCTTTGCAGGCGTAAACGGCTCGGGCAAACATAACAACTGGTCCATCGGCACGGATACCGGCGAAAACCTCCTGGAACCGGGAGCCACTCCGGAAAGCAACGTTCAATATCTGGTCTTCTGCTCGGCCGTCTGCCGCGCGGTCCACAAATACCCGAAACTGCTGCGCGCTTCCGTCGCCTCGCCACAGAACGATTTCCGACTGGGCGCCTCGGAAGCTCCGCCGGCTATCATGAGCGTTTA
>CAZWOV010000245.1:0-4833 GCA_964635645.1 uncultured Planctomycetaceae bacterium
CCGCCGTCCGCAGTTTGAGCCGCCTCGAAATATAGTCCGCGGAAACTCAAAAATATTCGAAAAGTCCAAAAAGCGCCGCGACGAAATTGGAAATTTCAATCAAAGGCGAAAACCCTCTCTGTTCTATTTCCAATTCCGCTTATGTCAGACAGATTTCCCCAGGTAAACTTAGTTCGGAGTCACGGTGCAGGAAATTCTTTTCCCTTGTCTGGATGGATTTCCGTCCACCTTTCCATACGGAGCCAGCATATCAAGAACCTGTTTCATCATACGTTCGCCTTCCTGAATATGAGCCAGCTCGCGACCGCGAAAAACAATAGAAACAAGGACTTTGTTCTTTTTTTCAAGAAAACTTTTAGCCGCGTTTACTTTCACGTTGACGTCGTTATCGCCGGTACCGGGACGAAGACGAATTTCCTTCACCTTCACCGTATGCTGCGCCGACTTACTCTGTTTCTTGGCCATCTGGTACTTAAATTTCCCATAGTCCATAATCCTGCAAACCGGAAGTTTCTCATTCGGAGCAACCTCGACAAGATCCAACCCGGCTTCCTGCGCCAGCTCCAGAGCTTTTCGGATGTGCATAATTCCCAACTGTTCACCCGCTTCACTAATGACTCGCACCTCTCGGGCACGAATCTGCTCATTGATGCGTTGCTGGTTTTTGGCGTCCGCGGGATTTTTCCGTAAATTCATTCGTTAAATTTCTCCTGTCGTCCTTAACTGTTCAAAGCGCTGAATCGTCGAGAGACGTAGCGCCTGACAAAAAATATTATTTTAATAGTATTTCCTCTTTTCGGCATTCCGTCAAGCCCGGGGGGACGTATTTTTTCAAAAAAAGATAAAAAATTTCAAAATATTTTCTATTTTCTGCGTCTTCATTCAAAAAACAACGATTCAAACGTATTTTTACCGTTTCAATACTGTCAAAATCGCATTCCCCGAGCGTTGAGTCAAAGACGCTCCAACTCAACCTGAACTTCAGGCAATTTCAGAATCGCAACGGAAGGAGAAGCCGTCCGATGAAGAGCTCCCGGATTTAATAATTTTGTTTCGCCGTGAATCATCCAATGAAATTCATGAGTATGCCCCGTACAGATAAGTTGAAAACGTCCGGACTGAACCAGTTCCTCCAACGTTTGCCAATCGTGTCCGTGAAGAAACGCGATTTGAATTCCTTCGCGCTCGATTGTTCCAAGATAATCCCAGCACGTCTGTCCGGCCTCAAGAATAGCTTTACGAATTGCCCCCGGCATATCCGTATTTCCAAACACGAAATGACATGGAATTTCTGACAGAATCTTCACAACCTCCGCGCTTCCAACGTCGCCGCAGTGAATAATCTCGCTCACTCCATGAAAGCGAAAAATATCCATTGCACGACGGGTATTTTCAACATTTCCATGAGTGTCGCTCAAAACGCCAAGTTTCATCGCAAAATCTCTTAATACCTTAAATTCTGAAAACTCATAAAAAAAGAGAGAGACGGACTCCAATCCGCCTCTCTTTTTCCGTCGGCAGACAACAACGTCAGTTGCTGGTTCCGCTGCCCATTCCTTCGGCTCCGTCGTAAGTGCTGCCGCTACCCGTTACGTAGTTAAACACCGTAACCTTTCCAATACTGGAAAACGTCGGAGCAACTGAAATACGAACATAACGACGGTCCGCGGAAACAACTCCCGTCGCGCCATAGGTAGCGCCCGGCTGAAGCGTCCAGATAACCGGCATGTATCCAACCGCGTCGGACTGGTAATAAGGAGCCCATCGAGAAGAATCCGACGAACCGTAACTCGCCATGGCGCGCTGGTCTATGTT
Organism: uncultured Planctomycetaceae bacterium; assembly: GCA_964635645.1. GTDB lineage: Bacteria > Planctomycetota > Planctomycetia > Pirellulales > Thermoguttaceae > RGIG3701. The sequence continues at coordinate 1,816 of CAZWOV010000245.1, forward strand.
CTGGAAAAGTTTCTGAGAAATCTGCGCTTCTTTCGCTTTCGCAATCGTAGCGTTCATTTTCGCAGAGTCCAGCGACTCCGTACGGCGCCCTTTATCCAACGTAAATTCAACGCAGCAAACGTCGTTCTCAAGCGGAATCGCCATCTTGATCGTTTTGGATTCGTTGGTTCCGTAATGGATCGTACCTTCAACAATGACTTTGTTTCCGGTCGCTTCGCCCCAGATACGTTTCGCAAATACGCGATACGTTCCGGCAAATCCCTGCGAGCAGACATACGTTTCGGACGCTTTAGAGGAAGCGTCGCGTCCGTTGTTCTTCGTGAAACCGTCGCCCGTAATGAAACCGCCGCCCGCGCTGCGCTGATTACGCATGGAACAGAGAGAACCGTTCGGTTCCTCAACAAACAAATCAACGTCCGCGTCGCCCGTCCAGGAAACATTCACAACGCAATCGCGCTGAAGAGCCAGTTCCATTTTCTGTTCGAACGCTTTCGCTTCTTCCAATTTTCCTTCCGCTTCAAGACGAGCGGCAACCGCTTTGGCGCTCAAAAGAGCGCTTTCCCAATCAGGTTTGCGGTCGGCCGAAACTTCAAGACGAAGCATCCCGAGGGAAGCCCACTGAATCATATCCAGATTGTCCACATCGGGACGACGGGCCAGATTCAGAGCAAACACAAACGGTTCGGGACTTTCCGGGAACAGTTTTCCAAGTTCCTGATAAATTTTCAAAGCGCGTTCATGGAAGTTCAGGTTTTCCATAAAAGTACCGATCAAAAGCATTTGATTCGGATCTTCGCAGAACTCGAGAGCCGAAAGGTACGCGCGTTCCACGTCTTCAGCCGGACGTTTATCCATAATCATCGCAATGGCAAGCGTTTCGTACATCCAGGGCTGAACCTGATCGTTCAAAATCGCGGCTTCAAGAATCGTAATGATTTCATCAAAACGTTTTTCCTTACGAAGCTGACGCACAATCTCGCGAACTTTCGCCTGACTGTCCGCTATCGCCGCGTCGTCCGCATTTTCAAGTTTCTGGAAGTATTTGTTCCATTTGGCGGGAGACGCTTTTTTGGCGGATTTTTTCACGGAATCAGCTTTTTCTGCCGGACGAACGTCTTCTTTGGCGTTGAAGAACGCTCCGCCCGTAGCTTTATTGATAGCCGCCGCGCGTTTGAGCGCTTCGCCGGAGTTCATGAAGCCGCCCATACCGCCGCCCATGCCCATACCGCCGCCCATGCCCATACCCATGCCGCCGCCCATGCCGGCTCCGCCCATCATACCGCCGAAACCGCCGCTCATGCCGCCGTTTCCGTTATTGCCGAGCATACCGCCGCCCATGCCGCCGTTCATCGGAGTCATGTTCTGAATCGGAATCACAATATCAGCCACCGGATAAACTCGCGTCGACTGGCTTTCTTCCGCTCGCGTGGCCGTCGTAATTTTAAGAACTTCGTCTTCAATAACAAACATCATGTCGTTACTGGTGAGCATCAGACGAAGAGCCGCGCCAAGAGAAATACCGTTTACGTCAAGCGTGATGGGAAAATCCGGATCGATACCTTCCTCTTCCAACGCCGCGGTATCAAGCTGAATACCAATCTGATGCTGGTCTTTGAGTTTATCGATAACCATCGGCAACGGCGTTTCAACTTCACTGATCTGGGTCGGCTTGGTAAGAGCCTCGTTAAGCTGTTTTTCAGCCTGACTGCTCTGAGCAAGGTCCATTGAAGAGTATTTTTCAACACGACGGTCCGTCATACGCTTCCAAACCTCGGAATCCGGATAAACAACCGGCGGATCGTCCGGGAAAGGAACCGTTCCAAGTTCCGTCTGATAAAGAGCGTCGACAAACCCCTTCTGACGCTGAACGACCAACTGACGGTTCCGTTCAATGTATCCGCGGTGACGGGCGGTAATGGTTCCCGCAATCGCCGCGACGTTTTCCGGATCTTTTTCAAGGACTGCGGCCGCGGCAGATTCTTCCGCTTCGCGATACTTGCCTTCATCCATCAGCGAATCAAAACGGCGCATCATCTGCATCATGTTCTGCTGTTCCGTTTTCGCATTATCCAAAGCGATCTGGCGTTCGCGCATTTCAGTCAATCGGGTACGTTCTTCCGCCTTTTTAATGCTACGAGCCTCTTCGCGGGATTTCGCTTCGCGAATCGACGACTGAATCTGACGGGTCAACGTATCCTGCACCTCGGACGGAAGACCAAGAGCGCTGATCTTCGCCAATTCTGCGGACAGAATATCAATGGCTTCCATCGGATTTTCCGCCATGGCTTCGCGCGCTTTATTGATAGCTTCCTGGACGATGACGCGCTCGCGCTGCGTATTAACGTCTTCCGCCATAAGTTCAGCCTGAAGTTCGTTCCCGCCAGGATTCATGAATTCCGTAATGTCGCCCGCCTGACGAGCGCGGAGTTCCTTAATAAGACCAACCATTTTCTGAACTTCCGGATCATTCGGAGCTTTAGCTTCCGCTTCTTTCACGAGAGCTTCCGCCTGATCCAATTCGAAGGTTTTACCGTCCAGAAGTTCTTTGGCCATGGCGATCATCGAATCCGTATGCCGATTAACATTCTGAACGACATTCGTTACGTCGCTCCATTTTTCAAGCGGCAACCAACCGTTATTCTTTTCAACGCTCCCAACCATGTCTTTGATGAAAGAGCCTGGAACAACTTCCGGTTTGAAATTGAAGGAAAGAGAAGAACCGTTTTCAAGGGAAAATTTGAGAGAGCTGGCGCCGACGCCTTTGGCCGCTTTTCCAACAACAATCGTTTCGCGGTCTGAACGGAGCGGAGGAATCTGAATTGGATAAAGCGCGGTAAAGGAATGCGTAGCTTCGCCGACGGTCCAGGCGACTTTACGGCGAATCATACCGGGCAAATCGCCAAAATTCGGGTCCTCGTTCGCGACAACCATACCTCCGGTTTTGGCGGCAAGCGTCTTAAGAAGAATAGGATCGGTATTCGGGCCAACCGCCACGGAATTAACGCTGATACGGCTCTT
>CAZWOV010000246.1:0-4801 GCA_964635645.1 uncultured Planctomycetaceae bacterium
ATGTCGGAGGACGTCGCGTTCCAGACGGTGAATAGCCAAAGCGCTTCCCGTTCCGCTGATGGCGGCGTGGATTTCGTTGACTTTTGCGTCGGGGAACTGTTTTTGCAGCCAGGCCGTAGTTTTAGGGCGCCAACCGTTCGCCATCGTGATGGAACCGCCGAGATAGGCGACGTTGACGGTTTCGCCAGCCTCGAGTTTGGCAAGAGTTCGGCCGATTCCATCGCGGATATTGAAATAATCGGGCGACGACGCGTGAATTTGCGTCTGCCGCGCGGAAAGTTCCGCGTGAAAAATAAAAAAAACGGCCCAAATCAGAGTGAAACAAATGGTTGAAATGAATGAACGCATGATTTTTGGATTTTTTTAAATTATTTTTCCATTTTGGGAATGACCGGAGCGGGAATGGCGCCGACAAGGCGTTTGACGACGTCGTCGTTGGTCATCCCTTCCGCCTGCGCCTGAAAATTAACGCTTAAACGATGACGAAGAACGGGAACGGCAATTCTGCGGACGTCGTCGATTGAGACGGAGAATCGTCCGTCCATTGCCGCGATGGCTTTTCCTCCCTGAATGAGGAATTGGCCGGCTCGCGGTCCGGCTCCCCAATCGACCAGTTCCTTCACGAACGCGGGCGCGGATTCGTCGCGCGGGCGCGTGGCGCGAATCAGAGAAGCTACGTATTTCACGACGTACGGACTGACCGCGACGGAATTAACGAGTTTCTGCGTATTGGAAATAGCGCGGGCGGAAAGTATTTTCCGAACTTCCACTTTCTCGCTGCGCGTGGTTTGCGAAAGAATCCGTTCCTCTTCGTCCAGAGTCGGATAGTCGATTTTGATGTTGAACATGAAACGATCCAGCTGCGCTTCGGGAAGCGGGTAAGTTCCCTCCTGCTCGATTGGGTTTTGCGTAGCGATCGTGAAAAAAGGATCGGGAAGCGGGTAGGTGTTTTGTCCGACGGTGACTTCCCTTTCCTGCATGGCCTGGAGGAGCGCGGATTGGGTTTTCGGCGGCGTTCGGTTGATTTCGTCGGCCAGAAGAATGTTCGCGAAAACAGGCCCCTGGATAAAACGAAAATTGCGTTTGCCGTTTTCATCCTCTTCCAGAACGTTGGTTCCGGTGACGTCGGACGGCATGAGGTCGGGAGTGAACTGGACCCGTTTGAAATTCACGTCCAGAATTCGCGAAAGAGTACTGACCATCAGGGTTTTGGCCAAGCCGGGTACTCCTTCGAGAAGGCAATGCCCGCGGGTGAAAATAGCCGCGAGAAGCTGCTCGATCACTTCTTCCTGACCGATGATGATTTTTTGAAGCTCCTCCTTCATCTGTTTCTGCTGACGGGAAAATTCATGAAGGAGTTCCGCCAGATCGCGACCTCGCGGAACGTGAACGGCCGGGGAATTCGTCTCCTGACCGAGGTCCTGATTGGAAGAGACAGTCTGCGGTCCCGATTGGTCGGCGGAAGACGGAGATCGGGATGAATCGGATTGTGGAGCAATGTGCAAATTGGTCGGCAGAACAGGAGGAATTGGCGGATTCGGCGGCTTGGGCATGACGAATTTCCTGACGAGCGAAAATGAAACGATAAAACGCAAAAAAAACGTAAAAACAATTCAAAGATATTTTTAACAAATTTTCCGGTTTGTGTCAATATGTCATGTTTTCTGAATTTGGGACGGCGGGCCGAATAAATCGAAAAGATTCAGGAAATTTAAATAAAAGTGAAAAGAAAATGAGAAGAAAAAAGAAACGGACTTCTGTTCGCGATAAAAGAGAACAAAAGTCCGTGTTTTTCGACGTATTCCGAAAATTTCAGCGACCGTCAGCCGTATCAATAAGCGGATTTTTTAGGCGGATTGCGTTTAACTCCGTCCTTGTTTTCCTCGCTGTAGAGACCGGAAACGTTTCCAGTCGAAGTACGTCTTGTTCCAACTTCGACGTTTGGATTGAAGTCCTGGGCGGTGGTTGAAGGACGATATCCCATTTTGCGGAGGAGGTCTTTCAGCTGGGTCTGCTTCGTATTGTAGCTGTCCGCGGCTTTCGTCATGTTCGTGTAGGTGATTCGGCTTGCGGGGTCGGATTTTTCATCCGGAGTTCGTCCAAGAACGATCCACGAGGTGTCGGAAGTGATTTTTCCCCACTGTTTTCCGGCGTTCTTTCCATCGTCGCGCTGGTAAGCGTCGACGGTTCCGCCGTTCTGCTGGATGAGTCGAATGACTTCCTGAAGGTCGCTCTGATTGTCTCCGTCGATATCGATGAATCCGGCGATGGCAAAATGTTCTTCAAATCCTGGCGCCCAGGTCGGCGTGTAGATGACGTCGCCGACGGCGATGGGGTCGGATTCGTCGTTATTGTAGAGGATGACCTCGGCCTCCCGCGGTTCGCTGACGTTCAGCACCTCAATCGTTCCCTTAAGTCCGTATTCGGTGAGGTTGTTCGGTTCGTAGACGCTGAAGGTGATTCCTCTCGAGAGATTGTCCTTTTTCCCGAGGTCGATGACGCCCTGTTTTCCGAGCGGATCGACGTAAACAAGTTCGCCCATTTTGCTTTCCGCGGGAGGAAGTTTGCTCTTGATTTTTTCTTCTTCAAGCTTTGCGATGGCTTCGCCGCGTTCGCGGTTCTGTTTGCGAAGTTCGTCGTTTTCGGCTTTTTGACGCGAACTTTCTTTTGAGAGTTTTTTCTTGTCGGTAAGCTGCTGCTTGATTTTTTCTTCTTTTGAACCGACGGTTGCGTTCAGGTCGTCGATTTTCGTGTTAAGAGTTGCGATTTCCGTTTTGTATTTCTGTTCGGTTTCTTCGACTCCTACGCTTTTTCCCTGTTCTTTTGCCGTTTCAACCTGTTTTTTGAGATCGGTAATTTGGGAATTCAGGTCCTCGATTTGAGCGGTAAGCGCGTTTTGCTCGACGATTTTTCCCTTGAGAAATTCAATGACCGTGAGATAGCTTGGGCGTTCGGCGTTTGGGGCCGCGGCGGCCGGAGCGTTTTCATCGTCGGCGTTTTGTCCGTCTTCGCCGTCGGCGTTAGCCGGAGCTTTGGGAGCCGGAGCGGGAGCGCCGCCGTCTATCGCGACGATTTTCATGTCCTGATTGTACTGGACCGTAATGTCTTCCAAAGAGGCCGTTTCCTGACCCAAAAACGATTTCAGGTCGTGAATTTCCTTGTTGAGACGTTCAATTTCCGCGTCTTTCGGCGGGATAGATTTTACGGCAGATTCTTTTGCGATCAGCAATTCGTCTGCATTTTTTTTGAAATAGTACGTCGTTCCTCCAAGCACGCACGCGATGATTACGAAAAGAATCAGCGAAATGGATAGCGCGTTTTTCATGGATGACTCCTTTGGTGACTCCCTGATATTTTGTTTAGTTTGTTTACGGCAAAATTTCGACTGCCGCGCGGCCGATTTACCGAGGACGGAATAGTATTTATCTATTTTATCTTTCATCGTGTCTCGTGTCAATGAAAATTTATTGAAATTTTACGATATTTTTCCAAATTGGAAGATTTGCAGAGCCTTTTAACGCTATAATCCGAAATGCTTGATTTTTTTCTCAATTTTATCGATAAATATTCTTTAAGCGCGGAAACGGGCGAACCTTTGCGGAGCGTTTTTTCCGAAAAATTCCCGGGGGATTATTTTACGGAAGCGTTTTCAGGGCGTTGGGTTTCGCGGATTGGACGGGATTGAAAATTTACGCGCGAGATGATTTGAACGTTTTCAGGGCGTTGGGTTTCGCAGGTTGAATGGGATAGATTTTTTACTCGGGAGATAAATAGGATGGCGGACGAGCAATTTTTGATTTTCGGCGGGATGGAATCGGAGCAGGGTCCGGAGAAGGCGTCCGCTGGCGAGAGCGAAGAGCGTTCCGGTTGGAAATTTGAAGGAAGTTTGAGAGGGAAGCGCGTTTTTGTCATTGACGCGTACGGTTTGATTTACCAGGTGTTTCACGCGCTTCCGCCGATGTTCGGGCGTAACGGCGAGATCGTGAACGCGGTATTCGGTTTTGTCCGCGACCTGTTTTTGATTCTGGAACGTCAAAAGCCGGATTTTCTTTTCTGCGCGTTTGATCTTCACGCGCCGACGTTCCGTTCAAAATTGTTTTCGGAATATAAAGCGACGCGTGAAAAGACGCCGGACGAGTTAATCGAGCAGATTCCGCGGGTTCGGGAAATTCTCGACGCTCTTCGCATTCCGATTCTTGCGCTTGAAGGGTTTGAGGCGGACGATATTCTGGCGACGGCGGCGGAGCGGACCTCGGAATTGGGCGGGGAGTGCGTGTTGGTTACCAGCGACAAGGATTCGCGGCAGCTTATTTCAGATCGCGTTTCGATTTTCAGTCTTCGGCGGAATCTCTATCTGGATCGGGCGTTTCTTGAATCGGACTGGGGAATAGAGCCGGAGCAGGTAGTCGATTACCAGGCTCTGGTGGGCGATTCGTCGGACAATGTGCCGGGTATTGCGCTGATTGGTCCGAAAATGGCGAAAGATCTTCTCGCGCGATATGGAACGCTGGAAGAGATCCTGAAACCGGAAAACATCGAGTCCTTTTTCGGTTCAAAACCGACGAAAAAGAAAGAAAATCTTCTTAATGGCCGCGAGACGGCGCTTCTTTGTCAGAAACTGACTCGTCTGGAAAGGAACGTTCCGATTCATATCGATTGGGAGAGCGGGAGCGTGGACCGGTTTGATTTTCAGGGCGCGCGTTCTCTTTTTGAACAGTACGAATTTCGCTCGATGATTCAGAAAGCGGACGTTTTGGAGAAGACGTCGAGAGCCGGAAACGAAGGAGGCGACGAAGGTTCC
>CAZWOV010000247.1:0-3189 GCA_964635645.1 uncultured Planctomycetaceae bacterium
AGAAAAATTCCGATTGCAATCCACTGAAATCCGATACCCCGCACTAATTCAGCCTCCTGAATTCTTTCAGAAAATCCAAATTTGCTCTTGCCTTTTGCACTCCTTTCTGGTATTATATCTGACAAAATCAAAAAAGTCCACCCAAAACACCTTTAAATTCCGGAATTCCTGGAAATATTTTCCAATCATGAAACGCCATTTTTTCCAAGTTACCCAAATTATATTTTTGTACAGCATTTCCTTTAACCTTTTCCTTTTCTCTCCCGATATTCTTATGCCGGTTGCGCAAGCTCAATATATCCAATTGACTCCTGAACAAATGAAGGCGGCGCTTCTTTGTCCTACGGACGAATCCAAGGAATTCATCGACAACTGTTTCACTCTCGTTCAGCGCGGCGTCCTTCCGGAATCCATCGTCCTTTCCGCCTTTCAATATGCGTTAAACAAGCCCAAAAATCGTTGGGTTTACTTTGAAACCTCGCTATCCTTACGGTGCGAACGAATGGGAATCAACCTCGCCAAAGAAATTTCCAAACTTTAATTCCTTAACGGAATCAAGCGCTCTCAACAGTTTTTCACCCTGTTTGCAAACCGTGGAAAGACTGTTTTTATTTTTCTTCCAACTGTTTTTTACATGTGGAAAACCAGAAATTTCACGACGTCCCAAGCGTCATGTTTACGATTTTATGACATGTCGTTTTCTATGCGACAAATTCATGACGCTCAAATAACAGGTTCTTAACGTTAAAAACTCTGTCTTCTTTTTCAAAAAATCTCGCAAAATAAGCCCTAAAACTCCTTAAACCCATCAACTTATCAACATTTCACAGTCATACCTACTATTAATAAATATTTTATTATTAATTAATATTTTGCTTTTCAATCAAAAACCGTCGATTCCGAGAAAAATCTGGGAGTTATACACGCTCCGTTTCTAGGCGCAAAATAGACTAGAAAAAAATCTAACTAGAAAAAAATCTATACAGTTTTTAAGGCAATTTTTATTTTTTTGAGGATTTTGTGGAATAGACGGAGTCGATTGTTTTTATTTTTTATAAATTTTATTCGTATCCAATAATTTTCTCTTGCGTATGGCAAATTATTAAAGTATAATTTGCCGATGGATAATATGTTTTTTTATCAGGAGTCTTTTCATGAAAATCATTTGCGATTGCGATATTCTAGCCGGTTACTTCAATATGGTGCAGACGGTTGTGGGAGATTTATCTCCAAAACCCGTTTTACGTAATGTAAAAATGGAAGCGCATGATGGAGAAATCGTGCTTTTTGCTACGGATATGGAAAGAGGGATAAGAATATCTTTTCCTTGCGATAAAGTTTTAGAACCCGGCGTAATCCTGCTGCCCAAGGCGTTGGTTGGAAAATTCCTGAAAGAATTGCAGCGGGAAGAGCTGACTATTGAAAGTGAAAAAAACCAGGTAATTATTTTCTGCGGTGAAACTCGATTCAAATTTCCTACGGAGGATCCGGAGGAATTTCCTGGAACCGAGACGTTTTCGGAGAGCAATTTTATTGTTACCAAAGCCCGTTATTTTAAAGAGGGGATTAAAAGAACCAAATTTGCGACGGATAATGAAAGCGGGCGGTATGCGCTCAGCGGAATATTCATGGATTTTAAGGATAACGCGCTTAATTTTGTCGCAACGGACGGAAGACGAATGGCCGCACAGCAAATAGAAGCCTCCGTTCATGGAGAATATCCTGAGCAAAAAACCGCAATAGCGACAAGTCGTTCGCTTAACGCTCTTGAGAAACTGCTCGTTCATGCGGACGCCGACGTTTCAATTGCGTTGTTGGATAATCGTTTTATGGTTCAAACTGAAAATCTTTTCTTCTATTCCTCGCTTCTTGAGGGGCGTTTTCCAGATTGGAGAATAGGTTTGAATCAGTTGAAAAATCCGAAATCCATGATGCTTCCGCTGGAAGAATTTGCCAAACATATCAAGCGCGTCAGCGTAGTGGAGAATAACGCGAGCCCCGGCGTTTTGCTTGAATTTGGAAAAGGCAGAATGTTGATTTCCAAAGCGGATACTGAAAAAGGCGATTGTCATACCAGTCTGGCCGTTGATTTTCATGAAGATGAAATGGCATTGAAATTGAACATTGATTTTGTTATGGATTTTCTGCGGGTTTTAGATTTGGAATCGGTAGTAAAAATGAATTTTGTGGATTCCAGAACAGGCGTTTTATTTGAAACGAACGACGGTTATCGTTATCTGGTTATGCCGATGCAGTTGGAGGTTAAAAAGCCGGCGGTATCGACGGAGGCGTAAAAGACCGGTTTGTTTTGATTGATGTTTGGAAATTTAAATATACCGGGGACGAATGGGCGGATATCAATTTGAATTTCAGCCGCAGGATGGAAAGACTTCGTCTCTTTCTGAAATACTTTCCGGGTTGATTTCACAGTATGGAATTGGCCGGAAGAGCAGAAATGCCGAATTGGAGGAGTTCTGGAGCGAACTTGCCGGAGAATTGGCGGTTTATTCTTCCGTGGGAGGAATTCGGAACGGCGGGGTGGAAATACTGGTGTCAGACGCTATTTTTATGCAGGAGTTGCTTTTCAGGAAAGAAGAGTTGCTTTTACGTTTGAATGAAAGGTTTCCCGATTCCAATTTTGAAGACCTGCGTTTTCGCGTGGGAAGTATTCGGTCGGGAAAACAATCTTAATGCGAGTGGAAACGCATGAGTCGTGTTTTTAAGAGACGGCGGACCGTTTTTTCAGGAGAAAAATCATGAGTTCGGTACTGATTACTGGAGGAGCCGGGTTTATTGGCTCTAATTTTGTTCGACAGTGGTTAAAAGAGGAAGTTTCGGACATTGTGGTTTTGGATAAATTGACTTATGCTGGAAATTATTCTTCTTTGAAAACGCTGGTTGAAAATGACGCGACAGCCAAACGATTTTCGTTTGTTCAGGCTGATATTTGCGACGCGGCGTCAACGGCGGAAATTTTACGCAAGTACGAAGTGGAAAGAGTCGTTCATTTTGCGGCTGAGTCTCATGTTGATCGTTCGATAGACGGGCCCGCCGTTTTTGTTCAGACCAATGTGATGGGAACGTTTGTTTTACTGGAAGAATGCAGAAAATACTACGGGGAACTTTCCGGCGAAAAAAAGAACGCTTTTCGTTTTCTGCATGTTTCAACAGATGAAGTTTACGGTTCTT
>CAZWOV010000247.1:3199-4793 GCA_964635645.1 uncultured Planctomycetaceae bacterium
TTAGGAGAAACCGGTAAGTTTCATGAAGATACTCCTTACGATCCGCGTTCGCCTTATTCTGCGAGTAAGGCGTCAAGCGATTTTTTTGTTAACGCCTATTTTCATACGTACGGTCTTCCCGTCGTTACTACCAATTGTTCCAATAATTACGGCCCGTTTCAGTTTCCGGAGAAGCTGATTCCTTTGATGATTCTGAATTGTCTGGAGGGGAAAAAACTGCCGGTTTACGGCGACGGTTTGAATGTTCGCGATTGGCTTTATGTTGAGGACCACTGTGCCGCAATTCGGACGGTTTTGAAAAATGGACGTTGCGGAGAATCGTACAATTTGGGCGGAGATTGTGAAACGACAAATATTCATATAGTAAAAACGCTATGCGCGTTGATTGATAAATTAGCTCCCGAATACGGGGTATCCTTGCCGACAACTCCCTGCGAATCACTTATCGAGTATGTTAAGGACCGTCCTGGACACGACCGGCGGTATGCGATGGATATTTCCAAGGTTAAAGCGGAGCTGGGCTGGGAACCTGCGACGACTTTTGAGGAGGGCATGGAAAAAACAGTTCGTTGGTACCTGGAGAATCGGGAATGGTGGACGGAAATTACCTGCGGTCGTTATCAGCGTCAACGATTAGGGAATCTTTGATTTTCTGACAAAGCGAAGTCGAATGGCGCTGATTTTTATCGGAAGATATTTTGGAAGAATGCTTCACAGGAGTAAAAAATATGAAAAGAGCTCCCAAAGGAATCCTTCTTGCCGGCGGAGCGGGGACCAGATTGTACCCGATGACGCAGGCGGTAAGTAAGCAACTGTTGCCGGTTTATGACAAACCGATGATTTATTATCCATTGTCCGTTTTGATGTTAGCTGATATTCGTGATATTCTGGTGATTACGACTCCGGAAGATCAGTCTGCGTTTCAACGTTTACTGGGCGACGGCAGTCAATGGGGAATTCGTCTTTCTTATGTAGTTCAGCCCCGGCCTGAAGGGTTGGCGCAGGCTTTTATTCTGGGACGGGATTTTGTGGGGAATGATTCCGTCGCGTTGATTCTGGGAGATAACATCTTTTACGGTCAGGGATTTCGAAAAATGCTCGTTCGGGGAGCGAGCAGGACCGAAGGAGCGACTGTTTTTGCATATCGCGTTCGCGATCCCAAACGTTATGGGGTTGTGGATTTTGACTCGGAAGGAAACGCTCTGCATATCGAAGAGAAACCGGAAACGCCAAGATCAAATTTTGCGGTGACCGGGCTTTATTTTTATGACAATTCCGTATTGGATATTGCCGCGGGGCTTAAACCTTCCAAACGCGGCGAGTTGGAAATTACGGATGTGAACCGGATCTATTTGGAGCGGAAAATGCTGAAAGTGGAAATTTTCAGCCGCGGTTTTGCCTGGCTTGATACAGGAACGCCGGAATCCCTGCTTCAGGCTTCCAATTTCATGGAGACGATTGACCATCGTCAGGGACAGAAGGTTGCGTGCCTGGAGGAAATTGCTCTGGAACGAGGTTTCATTACGGAAGAACGTTTCAGAGAATTGGCCGAACGTTATCCCAATGAGTATTGCGCTTATTTGAAACATGTGCT
>CAZWOV010000248.1:0-4790 GCA_964635645.1 uncultured Planctomycetaceae bacterium
GGCCGCTTTGTTGGTGAACGTTACGGCCAGTATTCTGTTGGGAGCAATCCCGTTCCGAATCAGTTCCGCAATACGCATCGTGACGACTCGAGTCTTTCCGGAGCCCGCCCCCGCTAAAACGAGCAACGGGCCGCGCAGCGTGCGAACCGCTTCCGCCTGTTCCGGATTTAATCCCATGTCCAATCCTCCTGAAAAGTCAAAAAGAGTTTTAGCTGTTTATTTCTGCGTAACATCCAAGATAACGATAGGAATCGGCCTCGCAGGAAATCTGGTTCAGGATATTCCTGACCCGTTCATCCGCGGCGGACGCGGCGAAATCGAGGAAGAAAACGTAATTTCCCTGTTCAGTCGGAATCGACGTGATTCGCGTCAGATTGATGCTTTCCCGTGAGAACATTTCCATTACGCGGAATAAAGCTCCCGGCGCGTCGGGCATAGTGAAGGTAATTGAACATCGATTTCCGTCGCCCTCAAGCGGATTGCGCGCGAGAACAAGAAACCGGGTGCGCGTGTTTTTGGAATCGGCGATACCCGTCTTGAGAATTTCCAGATTGTAGTATTTTGCGGCCAGTTCGCTGGCGATAGCCGCAGAATCTTCGTCCGTCTTTTCCGCCAGCATTTTCGCGGCTCCCGCCGTGTCGTAGTAAGGAACCGGTTCAAGATTCATGCGCTTTATGAACGATTGACATTCGGTCAGGGCGACGGCTTGCGAGTAAACCCGCCGCAATTTGTAGTAGTCGGTTCCCGGTTTAATCAGAAGGGCATGTTCGACGGACATTTCAATTGCGCCTACGACGAACAATCGGCTTGCCATCAGGCATGCGTTGATTTGGCTCATCATTCCACCGACCGTATTTTCGATTGGAACGATTCCGTACTCGAACGACCCAACTTCAACGCCGTTAAAAACGTCGTTAATATCGAGACATGGAATTGGGGCCAGGTTCGGATTCCATTTTCTTGCCGCGACTTCGCTGAACGCGCCGTGTTCTCCCTGAAACGCGATAAGCGGTTTACTTTCAGATTGAAGCCGTTTGCTTTCTCTGAAAATGGTTCGGTAAATTTCCTCGATGACTTCTGCGGAAAGTAAAGAACGTTCTCGTCCTTTTAGGCTGTCCAGGATCTGTTGTTCGCGTTCAGGAACATTTACGTCCTGGTTTTGTTCGCGTTTGAATTTTACTACCAGTCGGGCAATTTCAAGGCGCTTCTGAAGCGTCTGAAGGATTCTGTTGTCGAGACGATCGATTTCATGACGAAGAGACGGTAAATTCAATTCCATGACCGGTATTCCTCTTTAATTCTCTGAAAAATCCCAATAAAAAAAGCCCCCGGAGGATTTACCGACGGCTTGGAATTTTCAGAATATAAGGAACGGAACCGTCGGCGAATTTTATGAACGCCGGGTCCGAAAAGGCAAAACAAATCGAACTTCAGCGTCCATTACTAAAGTAATAATAGTACGCGAAGAAAAACGTAAAGACGAATTTGTTCGTAACCTGATTAAACATAATCGAACATTTTACCCCTTTGAAATTTTTTGTCAAGGGGGGTAATGTTTTTTTCATTCGCTTTTGAAACAAAAAGAAGACGGCTCTTTGCGTTTTTGGAAACGACCGTTCCTGAATTTGGACGATGTGAAAATGAAACGTTTCATGCCGTCGGATACGTTTTGTCGCCGACAGATTCGTTAACGGCCGGGGACGTCAATACTTTGTAGCAACACCATATAAAAAGTCCGGAAACGACGCTGATTGCCAGAAGCATGCAAATCCAACCGCCAACAGTCATGAGTTACCTCCAATTTTAATTTAATTTATGAACACGGTTAACGATACCTGTTCCAGATGAACGTTATTTCTGTTTTTCAGCGTTTACGGTCTGCTTTTCGTTGTTTTTCCGCGCGATTTCAACGAGGTCTTTGCCCTCCGCTTTCCAACGGCGCAGCGTTTTCCAGACGACGTATTCGTAAAAAATCGCCGTCAAAATCAGAAAACCGATGATAATCTGCGCAAGAGAGTCCTGGACGATCGTTTGAAAACGGCTCCAGGAATTTTGATAGAGCCAGAATCCTGAAATAATCAGCAGGTACGGCAAGGATGCGTATTTCAGAACCGAACCGATAAAAAATGGGACTTTAATTTTCGCTCCGCCGGACAGTTCTCTGATCATTTGCGGCGTTCCCCAGATCCATACGACCAGGTACGTCTGAAATATGGCAAGAAGGATAATACCCAGGTTTCCGACCCAGAAATCAAGCGTATCAAGCGCGAACATCGCTTTTGAAAAATGACAGAGAAAGAGAGTCCCGACCGTGGAGAAAAAAGCGGTGACGAGCACGCTGAATTTTCGACCGCATGCCAGTCCTTCTTCCAAAAGCGCGACGCTGGGCTGAACCATGGAGAGCGAACTTGTGACGGCCGCCAGGAAAAGCAGGAAAAAGAAAACAAACCCGAAGAACTGTCCGAAAGGCATTTTTTCGAAAACGTTCGGCAGAACGTTGAATCCCAGCGAAAAGGCGTCCAGATTTCCTTCGACTCCCTGAACGCCGAGGAACATGATTGCGGATGGGATAATCGTCAGACCCGCGACGACGACTTCGCAGAATTCATTGCTTACGGTTGCCGTCAGGCCGGAGAGAGCGATATCGTCCGTTTCGCGGACGTAGCTGGAATAGGTGACGATTAAACCGAAACCGACGGAAACGGAGAAGAAGATCTGCGACGTTGCCGCGACCCATAATTCCGGGTTGGAGAGAGCGTTCCAGATGGAGACGCCGGATTTGGACGGATTCCACATGAAACCGAGGCCGTCGAGGAACGAACGTCCGGGTATTCCAGGGTCCGGAAGCGTGAGGACGCGAAAAAGAATGATCAGAGAACATAACAAAAGCAACGGCATGGCCACTTTGCAGAACGCTTCAATTCCTTTTGTGATTCCGCGGTAGATAAGGAAATAATTCAGAAACAGGCAAAAGAGGGAACAGCCCAGAAGCGGAGTGAATACGAAGTTGCCGTCGGCCGTCCGATAGAGGGAGCCGTCGGCATTTGCTCCCACGAAGGCGGCGAAAAAATTTGAGTAGGCTTCTCCGGACCCCAGAAAAAAACCGGGGCCGTCGGTTCCGGGAAGAAAAGAAGGAACATGCAGACCGAGGGACCCCGGTATTCCCGTGAGATACTGAATTGCGAAAGCCAGACACCATGCTTCAACAAACAGATAGTACATACTGATGCAAATGGGAAGATAAGCGCCGAAAGCTCCAATGAAAGCCCAACGTTTTCGTCCTTTTGCCGCTAAAGAGAAGATGCTGGCGGCAGAGTTGAAACCATAGCGGCCTCCGAAACGGCCCAACGCCCATTCGGACCAGGTTAACGGGATTGCCAGGAGAAGAAAAGAAATAAAGTATGGAATCATAAACGCGCCGCCATGGGAGGCAACCTGTCCGGGAAAACGCAGGAAGTTTCCCAATCCTATTGCGCTGCCGGCTACTGCAAGAATAACTCCCAACTGGGATCCCCAATTTTCCTTTTTCCCTGTTTTCATGAATTATTTAATCCGCCTTTGTTTTGAAACTATATTCAAATTTTTTTGATTTTAACATAAAATTTTTTCAGCAGAAGGGGGAGACTGCAAATTTTTTATGATTTTTAGACTTTTAAAAATTAAAAAAAAGCGGAAATATTCATCGAATCGAGCGGGTTGGAGGCGGTTTGTTCATTCTGAAGAGTCGGACCCGTCGTCGACGAGTTCAAGAGTCGCGAACATTGAAGTGACGCACCCTTCGATTAACGGATCGGGGCCGAACTGACGAATCTGGTCCCGACGAAGTTCGGCGACTTCAAGAGGCAGTACCGCGACCGGGGTTTTGCCGCATGCATGGACTCCGCAGGCGATAATCATTCCGCGCGATTTATCATATCCGAAAATCATTTTCATCATTGCGACGACATACTGGAAGGAATGGTCGTCGTCATTCCACAAAACGACCCTGTAGCGCGGAACGCGACGCGGTTTGGGATCGGTTTTCTCTTTGGATTTTTCCTTGATTTTTTCTGAAATTCCGCTTTGAGGAGCTGCGTCCATAAGCGCCTGATCCGCGTTTTCCATATTTGCTTCCTTTCAGGGAAATGATTTTAAAGGGAATATAAAATTTAATGAGACGAGCGAGATCGGCTCAAGGCGTTTCCTGAATCAAGGCGCGTTTCCTGAATCCGATTTTCGAGAGAAAAAATGATTTTCTCAATTTTTGAAGAATTATACCCGATTTACCTAAAAAAACTACCGGGGGCTCCCTTTTTTAGAGGTAAAAAATGTTGTCAATTTCAGATTATCTGTTGGAAAATTCAGAATCGCTTAAAAATCGACTTTTTGAACTGTTGCGTATTCCGAGCATAAGCGCTCAGGCGGAACATGAGTCGGATTGCCGAAAAGCGGCGGAATGGCTTCGCGACTATTTCATAAAGATTGGATTTTCGGCAAAACTTTTCCCCGTTTCCACCAATCATCCGATGGTTTACGCCGAGTCGCCGAATATTCCCGGAGCGAAAACGCTTTTGATTTATGGACACTACGACGTTCAGCCTGTCGATCCGCTTAATCTTTGGGAAACGTCTCCATTTGAACCGGTAGAAAAAGACGGTTACCTTTACGGGCGCGGTTCTTCCGACGATAAAGGACCGCTGTTTACGCATATTGCGGCCGCCGAATTCTGGATGAAGCAATCCAATCGCCCTCGGCTTAACGTGAAATTTATTCTTGAGGGCGATGAAGAATCCAGCGGTTCCGCAACGGAA
>CAZWOV010000249.1:0-4789 GCA_964635645.1 uncultured Planctomycetaceae bacterium
TTCAGAAAGCGTCCTCCGTTCCGCGACAATCAAAGACCCAATTTGAAAGGATTCAGGATATTGTTTGGATCCAATTGTTCCTTGAGTCCTTCAAAGACCTGCATCGCGGGACCGTATTGCTCTTTCATGAGACGGCCGAGTTTAATTCCGACGCCGTGATGGTCGTTTACGACGCCGCCGTTTGCCAGCGCCGCCCGAACTCCGCAGTTCCAGATTTGCTGATGAAGCCGAAGCGCTTCGACGGGATCCTGAGGCGGTTCTTCCACGATGAATCGGTCGTAAATCATGGCTCCCCATTCGTACCAGTGCGAGAAGTGCGCGATAAAGCGCGCCATCGGGAAGTTGGATTCAACGGCGTTTTTCATTGCCCAGTAAATCTTTTCGATTTTGTCGAAAGGAGCGATCGAGTCCATCGTGCCGAACATCCACGGGAGATCCAGAGCATGACCGGGGTAGAAGAAGGTGATTTTTTCCTTCCACCATTTTTCGCCGTATTCGCTTCCAAGGTCTTCCGCTCCATATTTGGCAAAAGTTTCCAGAAGGATTTTCTCTTCAATCGCAACGATTTCGCTGATTCCTTCGATGGCGATGTTCATGAACGCGCCTTTTTTTTCGACGCCGACGATTTTTTTGATAATCGAGCACGTTTCCGTTTCGTCGTAGAGACGCATGACGGAGGGTTTGATTTTCTGAAGGAGTTCCTTACCGGCCAGGAAGGCGTTATGCATATCCTGGAAAAGGAAACCTCTGAAACGGCGCTCTTCCGGCTGATTGTAGATGCGCATCTGGGCTTTTGTGATGACGCCGAGAGTGCCTTCCGAACCGATGAAGATCTGATTCAGATCCGGTCCCGCGGCATGTTTTGGAGCGGGAGAGGTTTCAATGACGTCTCCATTTGGAAGAACGACTTCCATTTTGAGAACCATATCGTCGATTTTTCCGTATTTTGTCGAAACGACGCCGATACCGCGGTGCGCGAGGAAACCGCCGACGGTTGAACAGGTGAGCGAACTTGGATAGTGCATGGTCGCGCAACCGATTTCATTGGCGACGTTTTCAATGTGTTTGTAGATGGCGCCGGTTCCGCACTCGATATACATTGAATCGCTGTTTACGTCGTAGATTTGGTTCATTCGTTTCGTGTCGAGAACAATTCCGCCGCAAACGGGAATCGCGCCGCCCTGCGTGCCTCCACCTCCGCCCCAGGTCGTGACGGGGATTTTGTAGTAATTTGCGATTTTCAGGACTTTTGAAACTTCTTTCGCATTTTCGGGCGAGACGACAAAGTCGGCTTCAGGCATTTTTTCGCCCCGGTCCACAAAAAGACGCGAGAGCCAGAAATAATCTACGCTGTGAGTCAATTTGTCAATAGGACGCGTCGAACAATTTTCAATCCCGACAGCGTCCTCGAGTTCTGTCAAAATCATTGAAAACAGGAATTTATTCATGAAAAACACTCCGTTTAAGTTAATAAAAATGAAATTCGCGGGTTCGTTTGGTTATTTTCAAAACGTTTGGTTATTTTTCGAGCGGATCGAAAATTAATCCCGGCACGTACTTTGCGAATTCCTTTAAGACATGCGCGTAGTCGCCTTCCACTTCGCTGACGTGGTGAATATACGGCCCTTCGACTAACTTTCGTTCCAGCGCGGGCAAATCTTTGAATTCGGCCCAAACCCACGTTCCGAAGGTTTCCGGTCCATCCGTCGTATTAAATTCACCGCCGAGGAGATAGTAATTTCCCCGTTCGCCCTGGAAACGCGCCAGCGTATAGCGTCCGTCCTTTCCGCAGAAACTTGGTTTGAAAACGGCGAGAGGTTTTTTTTCGTCGTTTTTCTTCATGGAAGTTGGGAACACGCCGCAGTGCCAGAGCAGTTCCGCGTTGTCGTTTGAAGGATGACGAACGGTGAATTCGCCGAAGAATGGGGGTTTTTTTCCTCTTACCGCGCAGGAAAGAAGGGCGGAAGTAATCGCGCCGTGGACGTCCGTTTCACAGACGACGATAATTCCCATATCGGCGAGGATGCTCATTGCCAGACACGGCATGGCTCCGAAGGCCTGATTCATGACGGTCCAGCATTCCGTCGCAATCACGTCGCAGTTGTTTTCGATCATCAGATCGCGGAACGCTTCAATGAACGTCGCCATACGGAAGAGGGTTTCCGGGGCAATATCGTTCACATCGTAATTTTCACGGATGAGTTCGACGTGTTTTTCGATGATCGCTTTTTTGGTTTCCATCAGCTCTTCCAGCTTCATTTTCATTGCGACCATATTGATTGGAACGACGTCGATTCCGAATTTTTCAGTCAATTCCAATTCGTTGGCCATGACGCATTTGAAGGGCTTGAGGCGCGCTCCGATCTGGAGAATTCGAAGGCGGTAGAAATTTTTCACCATTGTAACGACGGAAAGAAAATCATCGACTCCCCGGGCGAATTTCGGGTCTTCCAGCTCGCAGTTTTCAATGTAGGTAAACGGTACTCCGTAACGTTTGAGCTGCTTACTGATAGAAAAGAGACCGCACTGGGTGTCGGTAAAGCGTTTCGTTTTGAATTCGTCGCGCGGTCCCCAGAGAAGCGTAGGAACTTTCATCAACTGGGCGATTTTACCGGCGGCTTCTTCATTTCCAAAATTGCAGTTGACGATAAAAATCGCGTCTACGTTCTGTTTTTTGAAATGTTCGGCGATTCGGTAAGCGTCGTTCGTCGATTCGAGTATTCCCTCGTCGTTGAGCCATTCCAGATCGACAAATTCAACGTCGTCCGACGCGAAATTTTCTTTCAGATAACGGACGGCTTTTTCTTTGTTTGCAAACGCGACGTCCTGGCTGAAAAGTTCGGTGCGGCGCGGCCCTGGAAGAAAACGGCGTTCCGGAACGAGACCAATTTTCAATTTAAAGTTCAACATTTTGAATACCCTTTGATTTTAAGGGCCCTGTTAAAAAGTGGGGCGAAAGCAATTTTGGAAATTTTCCAACGTAATTTTATTTTAGCACATTTCAAAGGAAAAACAAGCGCGGATTTCCGCAAACGTCGCTTTTTTTTCCGCAATTCCGGAAATGGGAAAATGTTTTTCGTCAAACCGTCGGGGAGCGGCGGACGAACTTTGAACTTTCGGACGTCCAAAGTTCAAAGCGAAGCAAGCGAATCGTTCGCCCGGTTCCGGAAGCAAAATACGACGGTGAAAACGCTTGGGCGCGGTAAATCCGACGACGTTTAACCGCGCCCAAGCGTGAAAGGACCTGAGAAATTGGGACGTAACGCTCAATCATCCGCATATTTGCAGTTAAATTTGAAGTTTCGGAGAAAGTCGTCCTTGGTCTTTACGCGATACGGACCAAATCGGAACGAACCGTTTGCATCAAACCCGTTTTTCTTCCATTCGTCAAACAAATGAAAATTTTTTGGATCTTTAACGGGATAGGTTACGAGATAAGAATTTTTGTCGGCAGTTAAGGCTTTCGGCAATTCTTTTCCCATGGAAAATAGCGCGGCCTCGGGATTTGTTATTACCAGAGTGTTGGAATTAAAGACCAGATTTTCAGAATTCTGAATGTAATTTGCGAAATATCCCTGAACTTTAATGCCGTTGATAAAAGTATTTTCAACCACGGTATTTCCCTTGCCGCCCTGAAGCATGAATCCGCCGGTCCATGCGTTCGCGACGTAATTTTTTGAAACGAAATATCCCCCGGCGAAAGAATCGAGGTAAATTCCCCAGGACATGAATCGTTCTTCCGGTCCCATGCACGAAAAACCGTGCGTATCGATGACGACGTTTCCAACGATTGAAGTTCCGCTTTGTTCGGTTTGATTTGCCTGAGTTACTTCGATTGATCCCGTATCGTACGTTTCCAGACTGGCGTCGAAAACAAGGTTTTCAGAGATAAGATTATTTTTACCGGCGTTTTTCATCGAAATTCCATACCGGCTGGAAAATTGGATGTGATTTCTGGAAACGGAATTTTCAGAGGCTTCGCGTCCGGTCAGCACGACTCCGCCGATATGTTTGGCCTCTTCTCCAACGTAAAGGATTCTGTTTCCTGAAATCGTATTTTCTCTCGAATCAATCAGGATAAAACCGCCCTGCGCGGCATGTTTGACGAGTGAATTTTTTATTTGGTGTTTTCCGCCTCCGTTTGCCATGACGGCGTAACGTCCGACGTTGGTAAACGCGCAATCGTCAATGAGGACGTTGGCCGTATTGAGAAGTTCAACGGTTCCCCGATTTCCCATGCCGTATCCGATGCAGCCGTCGAGACGGGTAAAGGCCGTCTGGGCAAAACGGATTCCGCGAATAGTAAGCGGCGCGGGTTTTTGAACGTTTCCGTTCTTTTTCTTTTTTTTGTCGGGGGCCGCCGCGACGTCGTTGGGAGAAAGTTCTCCTTTTACAGAAATAAGCGTGGCGAGACGTCCAAGACAGATTTCCGCGTTTGGTTTCGTTGGGAAAACATAGAGTTTTCTCGTTTCCGCGTCAAAAAACCATTCTCCGGGAGCGTCGAGAAAATCGAGATGATTTTCCATGAAATAGCGATCCCCTTTATTCAGATTTGCGACGCACTCGGGGCCGGAAAGCGTAACGGTCTGTTTTTCTTCGTCGATGGTCTCAACTCGCGTATTTTCCATAAACGCGCGGCAGCTTCCGCTTTGAAATATCCTCAATTCTACGCCGGGTTTCGCCCACGCGGCTTTCAGATCTCCTTTTTCAAATCGAAAACCGTCCTTCAAACCGTCCTTTACGCTTGTCGAATGACCGACGGAGAGCTGCTTGCCAACAGATTTGACGA
>CAZWOV010000250.1:0-4700 GCA_964635645.1 uncultured Planctomycetaceae bacterium
CAAAACGCAAAAATACGAAATCCCGAACGAGGAGATCATAAACATTGGCCGCGGCGCCGTTCGGCATATCGAACCGAACCGAACTAAAATCATAAAGTTTTACGGAGGAAACCATAATGATCTTAAAAAACTGACCAGCGGCGTAGAGTGGATTATGGACAAATCCATTAAAGCCGGCTCGGAAGGTTATTTCTGGAATTTCGACCACACTCTCCTGTTTAACGGGAAAAAACGCACGGGAAGCAAAAACTTCCAGAATCCAGGTATCGCCAAGGATAATATCAACTCCGCGACGGCTCTTGCGATGATGGCGGTTCTCGGCAGCGGCGAAATTTCGACAAAGGATTTTCAGTTCCTCAATCGCGCCGCGCAGTTTTTACACTTTCAGGCTAAACCCGCGTCCCGTACGCAGCAGATTCTGGTAGCGCAACGCGAAAGCGCCAAAAAAGTGGAAGCCTCCCTGGTTGAATTCCCCTCGTCAAATAAAAATTTCCATGCTCACGCCTGGGGAACCATTGCTATTTGCGATTATCTTGCGCTGGCTCACGAAAAGAAGGAACTTAAAAGCAAATCCAAAACCGCTCAAATTACCGAATTTGCCCAGGCTCTGGTCCAACACATCGAAAGTCAGCAAATAAGCGACGGAAGTTTCCCGGCGCTTGAATCCGGCCTGGACGTCGATTTCAAGATAGAGCCCGCTTCAACTTCAATGGGGTCCGTGACTTCCACCGTCTGGAATTTAATGGCGTTAAAATCCGCCAAAAACGCCGGACTTAAGGTTCCAAACGGAACGATCATTAAAGCCGCGAATTACCTCGCGTCCAAAGTATCCTCTCTCGCCGGTTCGCGCAACGCCTTTAATTCAATCTCGCCGACCGCGCTCAGAGATTTGAGAGCCGCGTTTTTCGGTCTTACTCTCTTTGGAGAAAACATTCCCGAATATGCGAAAGCCGCAGGGTTGGCAGAGCAACTCATCCTAAAAGCCAACGAACAGCAGCTGGAAGGAAATTTCTTCGCTACGCTGTTAATCCGGGATTTACGCGGAAAATACTGGGAAGACTGGCAGAAAAAAATCATCGATCAGTACCTGAAAGACCAAAGCTCCGATAAAACTGAAGCGGGAAGCTGGTTTTACGGCGGCGAAGAGGTAAGCAACGAGGGGGGGCGGCTTTACTGCACCGCAATGACGCTCCTCATTCTGGAGTCTATTTACCGGTACGAACCGCTTCGCCCGCTGGATGAATTCGAAGTCTTCCAGGCGACAAACGACGACGCCATTCAGGTTCCGAAAGGTGGAAACGCATTCCCAATTCAAAGGGATGACGAAGATGAAGATGAAGACGCCGAATCTTCCAAAACGGCAAAAGCCGGGGAGGAAACGGACGAACCTGAAGCGGAAAGTTTCATGGACGCTTCAAATCTCGATCTGAACTCTGATAACGACGAGGAAGAAGACGAGAATGAAGAATGATCGTGTTTTAGGTACCTGTTTTCAAAATCGAAAATATTTTTTCCTTTTTAAGGTATGATTTATGCCAAATGAAGTTCAAAAAAACTCGCGAATTGAAAAACGAGTCCATTTCATACTGTTTTTGTGCGTTCTGGCAGGCGTTTCACTGTTGATCGTCGGTTTACGCGAGATCACAAAAGACATACCGGTTCCGGAAGACAAATTTGCCCCGAAGCTAACTTCAGCTCCCCAACTTAATATTCAGGGAATGAGCGAACAGCAGAACGCGGAAAAAAACGAGCCGTACAGTTTCTACGTAAATGGGAAAAAAATCGACGGCACGATTATTCCCATTGAAGATTCTGGAGCAACGCCGTTGCCCAACGAAAAACGTTCCAGTTCCGGCAACAAACCGTCTCAGGAATCTCATTTTAAAGATTCGGTCTCTACGGTTGAATCAAACGGATAAATATTCGATTTCAAAGTCAATCCTGCGGAAAACTTCTTCCGCAGGATGATTTCCCTCCCCTGTTCTTCTGTTTTTACTTCATCATACTCTCCGAAAGGTTTGCGCTCATGAAACGGAAAAAGTCATCCGGGACGTTTTCTTACGTCCTACGGAATACTCTTTATCTTTCGCTCCAATGGACTCTCTTTCTGGGTATTTCGGCTGGAGTTCTGCCGGCGGCGGAAACGTCCAACGCTCCGCAATGGATTCTCAACCATGGTCCCGCCGCCAAACAGGCGATCATAGGTCAGGGCGATTTAATCCAGGCGCTGGGAACTACGCGAATACAGACGACCGGAACCGACGTAACGCTCACTCTTCCAATGACTAAAAACGAAGCGTTTCCCGCTGAAAAATTTCCTGTTTTTGCAATGCGCTATCGAATGGTCACGCCAATCAAAACGGGCGGAATCTTTTTCACGACGGACACGCTAACCGCGCTCTCGGACAAAAGTTACTCTCCCTTTCCCATTCTTGGCGACGGTCAATGGCGGCATGCCGTTCTCGACATGCGAACTTGTGCGCACGGTCAATGGAAAGGTACGATTCGCTCTTTCCGGCTGGACCCGACGAATCCCAGCGTCCCAGATTCAACTCTGGAAGTATCGCGACTCGGTTTTTTCCCTTCGGTCGAAGCGGCGGAAGCATTTCTGAATCAGGCGAACGACGAGCCGGATTATTCTCAAGATACGATTCTTCGTGGAAACTATTTTCAATGCTTCATCCCCGCCGGAACTCTTTCGGACGGATGGAATGAAGAAGATTTTCGTTTAAATATTCCGGACGAAACGCTTCTGAAACTTCGCGCGGAACCCGTTGGCGCTCAATATACAGTCTGTCGAAATGGAAAACCGGTTCCATGTTGCGTCAATCGACGCGGTTTCGCATGGTATCTTGCCGAAAAGCCGGGAAATTACTCGCTCGAACCAATTAAACAGACAAATCGGACAGACTCAAAATCCAAGAAAAATGTCGAACTCACGCCGCAATCTCTGCCTCAAAAACTCGCCGAACAATTCGGTTGCTCCATCTCAAGCCCCTTCGCCCCCAATCACTTCACCCGAGAACGTATCCGAATTGGAGGCTGGGGATTAACTCATTCCTGCGACTGGAATCCCAAATTCCTGAAAAATTACGCCGACTGCGGATTCGACCTGCTTATTGCCACCGGTACGGAATCGTCCGCAACCTTCCGTCCTTTCCTGTTTCAGGAATGCGATAAATACGGAATTGAAGTCTATGTCAACGACGGCGGCTGGCTCAAGCCTGAAACCGCCGGTCTGGAATACTTCGATCATCCTTCCTTCTGCGGGCACTATCTTACCGACGAACCGGGTACGAACGCTTATCCGCATTGGGGAAAGGCGGCGGAAGATTACAGAAACGCCACGGGAAAAATCCCATTCATTAATCTCCTGCCAATGTACGCAAATGCGGCTCAACTCAAATTCGGGGCTTCCGCCGCCGCTATCGAATACTATGATTCCGATCCGAATCTCTATCGAAAATACTGCGAGAAATACTGCGACCAGGTCCCTACGGACTATATCTGCACTGATATCTACCCGCTAAATTGGCAAAACGGAATGCGATACACTTACCCCGAATACCTGGAATCAATCAATATCATCGCAAGCGTCGCGCGCGAACGAAAGAAAGAATTCTGGTGCTGCATTCAGACATTCGGCTGGATCCCCTCCAAACGCACTCCCAACGCCGCCGAATTCCGTTGGCAATGCTGGTCGCTGCTATCTTTTGGATGCCGCGGGATCCTTTGCTGGGTTTATCCTGCCAGTAATCCGGATTTTCCCTCGCTGGTAGACTGGAAAGATGAAAAAACGCCCGCCTGGTACGACGCGCAAACCGTTTTTCGCGAAATACGAAAAATTTCAGACGTCTATTGCAGTTATCGAAACCTGGGAGTTTTCACCCACAACGCTTCAAAAGAAACCCCGTATCTTCAGACGTCGAACGAATATCAGAATTTTAAAACAATTCGTGAAATCCAATCGGCGGACCCTCTGCTCATCGGTTGCTTTGAATCCGTGGAAACGCCAAAGAAAACGGCTTTTTCACTGGTAAACATGACGGAACTTCACGCCGCCCAGACTGCCGTTGCCAAACTTCGAATTGACGGACGAAAAATTACCGCCTGGCGCCGCGGTGTTCCTGAGATTGTTGCGCCCGACGAAAACGGTCTTTACGTTTTTCCTTTGGAAACCGGCGAAGGAATTTTCGTTACCGTTGAATAAATCGCCCTTCCGATACGCCGCAACGGGACGTTTTAAATGTCCCGCCGCGGTCTGATTCAGTCCATGGAGCCACAGAACAACGGTGCAACCGAGGTTCTCGCTTTCGTTCCGCTGGCTGAGATGTTCGGTTACGCTACGGATCTCCGCTCCAAGTCGCAGGGTCGTGCCCTGTACTCCATGGAGCCGGCGCACTTCGCTCCCGTACCGAAGTCCATCCAGGACGAGATCATCAACATCCGCGCAAAGAACAACTAATAAATCAAATTATAATTCAGGAGGATTTTACCAATGGCAAAGGCAAAATTTGAGCGCAGCAAGCCCCACGTTAATATTGGTACCATCGGTCACGTTGACCACGGTAAGACCACCCTTACCGCAGCTATCACCAAGTATCTCTCCATCGGCGACGGCAATGTTGAGTTCCTGGCTTATGACCAGATCGACAACGCTCCCGAGGAGAAGGCTCGTGGTATCACAATCAACACCCGTC
>CAZWOV010000251.1:0-4697 GCA_964635645.1 uncultured Planctomycetaceae bacterium
GTCAGACGGTAGAGTTTTGAGAGACCGATCTCAATTTCCTGATGTCCGGGCGGCCAGTTCTGGGATTTTCCGACTCCGAAGGTATCGCAGATCAGGTTTGCCGATTTTAACGCGACGTCGAGCAGCGTACGTTTTCCCGTGGCCAGATAGTGCGCGTAGGCCGCTTCGTAAAGGTGTCCGACGCAGTAAAGTTCATGTCCTCCGGCGGCGGTCCAGCGATTCGGGCCTCCCGGCGGCACGTATTGTCCCGTTTTGTCTTTTGCTTTCTGATAAATCGTACGGGAAGAGTAGAGATAACCGTCGGGTTCCTGCGCCGCGGCAATTTTTGCGATGATTTCATCCAGATAGGCGTCGAGTTTTTCGTCTTTCTGGAGCGCCAAAACGTACGCCGCGCCCTCGATTACTTTGTAAACGTCGGAATCGTCGTAAAAGATTCCCTGAAATTTACCCTCCATTAGTCCGCCGGCCTTGGTGAAATTGCTGATTCGTCCCGTATCTTCGCATTTCTGAAAAGAGAAAGGAATCGTTTCGTTGCGGACGGAGTCCAGACGCGGACGCCAGAAACCGTTCGGAACGTTGACCTGGGTGAAAGGAACGGGGGTAATATTGTACTCGTGAGAACCGGCGTCTGCAAAAACAAAACCGGCGCGCGCCAGAAACAGGGCGCTTAATAAAAGAAACCATTTTTTCATGGGCAACTCCGTAAATGAAATAATCGTAAAAAATAAATATTGAAAAACGGGCGGTAATTGATGGGGTGGGGCGATACGTATGCGAAAAAGCGCGTGGCGTTTTTTCGCGTCCGCCGTTCCGCGCGTAGCGGTTCTTTGCGTTTGTGGTTCCCTGCGGGGCGTTTTTTTGCGTTGGTTGTTCCGCGTGGAGAGGTTTTCGTGTTGGTCGTTCCGCGCGTAGCGGTTCTTTGCGTTGGTTGTTCCGCGTGGAGAGGTTTTCGTGTTGGTCGTTTCAAACGCGGAGGTTCGTTTCGTCCGTCGTTCCGCACGGGTCTTTGGGGATTTTTGCCGGTTGCTAAACGGAGGCGAACCGGACTCCAACTTTCCCGCGGGATATTTCAAGCGGTATTTGCCGTAACGATAGGAGCGGCGATCGTTTCGTAGGCCGGATTGGGAGGGCTTCGTTAATCTGATCCGTTCCTTTCTTCTGCGGATCGGATATTTGGAATCGCCGCATTCAGTCGGAAAAAAGGGAGGCGCGGAAGGGACGGACTTTTCTTTTTTTCCAGAAAAGCAGAGCGCCGCCGAGAGCGAGGAGCGCCCACGAGGACGGTTCCGGAATGGAATTGGCGTCGCGTCGCGCCGTGACGACATAGTCGTATCCGGAGACGAGGCTCGAGTCCTGCTTTACGGTTGCGTCAAGTCCCAGGTCGAGCTGCGCGAAAGCCCAGTCGTCGATACTTGAATAAACGGAGGTTTGGATGGGATTTTTGGACGCGATCAGGACGTATTCCTTATTTTCGGCAAGAGCTTCGACCAGATTCGGCGTCAGGAGAATGTCGAGCGTCAGAATGCCGTCCACGAGGAGCAGGTCGCTGGAATTCTGGAAGAAGGTAACTTCGTAGGAACTGTCGCCCGTGAGTTTCAGGTCGCCCGCAACGTAAGTCGCGCCAATTGCGCCTTTTCCGCCGGGAGAGAGCAGACCGCCGGTGATTTTGAGGTTTTCGGCAGTGGAACCGTAAATAGCCGGAGTATTCAGGGCGCCGCCGGTCATGAGGTAAACGCCGCCTTTTCCGAGCGCGAGATTTGAGTCGGCCCCGATGTTGACGACTCCTCCTTCCTGAATGAAGGTTGAACTCCATGACGTTGAATCGCTTTGCGATCCGACGTAAATACCGTATTCCGTTCCTCTTCGGGCGCCGACGCCGTTCACGTTCAGCGTACCGCCGGTGATTTTTGCGACGGCTTCGTTATGCGAACCGATATTCAGGGCGCCGTCGGTAGCAGAGGCGGTGCCGTTTGCGTTAAAGACGCCGCCGTTGACGATTAACTCTCCAATTCCGCCGCGACCGATCATGACCGTTCCGTTGCCCGACGAGGTAACGACGCCGTCGTTAAGGACTACGGAACTTTTCTCGGAGCTTTGGCTTCCCGATTCCCCCGAGGTAAGCCACCTGGTTTCGACGATTCCGCCGTTGACGGTCAGACTGCCTTCCGACGCTCCGTTTCCAACGCGCAGTTCAGATACGGCGATGGAACCGGAATTCAGAATCGTCTCGGCGCCGTCTCCCGTGTAGAAATTACCGCCTTTAACGGCTCCTCCGTTAACGTAAATCGGCGTGGAAGAGAGGTTGATGTTGTTGACGTTGAGGGATCCTCCAGGGAGAATCATGACGAGGTTTGTCGAGTTCAGGGCATTTCCGGCGACGTTGAGGGCGACGTTCGCAGTCGTTCCGCCGACGTAGATTCCCAGCGGAGACGCGGAGCCGTCGAACGTTACGGAATTTCGGCAGACCCAGGCGGTATTGGTATTCGTCCATGCCGCGACGTCCGCGTCCGTCAGGTATTCGTGTCCCTGCGCCGTCTGTCCGGCAAAGTAGGCGTTTTCCCTGGCGTTCAGGACGCGGTTAAAGAACATCGTCTGTCCGCCGCTCCCCTTGACGACGGTTTTCGCCGCGGCTTCAAGTTCTTCGGACCAGACGTTTCCGAAAAGGCGATCGGCTTTCCGGTTGCCTTCGATTACGTCGGAATCGACGTACCAGCCCGTCATGCCGAGCAGAGGAGCGTAAGCGAGATTCACGACGTCGCCGTGGGAAAGTTCATGCGAATAGACGGCGACGTCGTCCATTGAGCCTTTGAGGATTTCAGAATTGCCGGTATTCGTTTTTCCAATCGTGAAATTGGCGTTTTGCATGTTGTGGCCCGCGGCGGTTCGGGAACCGACGAGTTGGCCGTTAAAGTAAATATTCCGGCTGGTTCCGTTCGAGGTTGCGACGACATGGAACCAGTCGCCGTTAAACGCGGGGACGTCTGCGTCGAGATCGTTTGCCCACCAGTAGTGCCGGAACCCGGAGTCGCCGGCGGTACGGAGAGCGTTGCACTGATTGTTTGCGTAATCTCCCCAACCGACCAGACCCATACCGCTATCCTTATGGTTTGAACCGATACTTCCGCAGGCCGCCCAGGTTGAAATCGAATACGCGCTTGCGCCGGTTGGAAGGTTGGCGATCGAGTAGTTTTCGCCGTTTCCGCGAAGGTAACCGGAGCCGGTTGAGACGTAGACTCCGTCTTCAAGAGAGACTCCGGAGCCGACGAGGTCCAGATCCGCAGCGCCCGTAACGGAGTTGAAACCGGCTTCCGTATCGTAATTCCAGAAACCGACCATTTCAGCGTTAATTTCTCCCGTTCCGATCATACCTGCCAGGGCGGCCAATGTCATTTTATGCAGATAGTCGAAATATTTTTTGCGTTTCATGGGGCGTCTCCTGAAATGTATTTTAAGTTTAATAATATACCAATAATAACTTAGTATAATTTATTTTTTGTACATGTCAAGCGGCTTGTTTTACTATTTTCAAATTTTTATTTTTTTTGAAAAAACGCTTGAAATCAACCGTTTTTTTGTGAATAATTGAGGTTTGCTGTTTAGGTAGGACGAATCGATAAAACAAGTTTTAGGAAAGGAACGACGTTGAATGCGTCGTTCCGCGTTTCCATTTTTTCAAAGGTTCAGAAAGCCCAGCAGATTTCCAGTCCCCAGAAAACGATAAAGACGAGACTTAAAAGCGAAGGTAAAACCGCGTGAATCGGGTTTCTGAAAAACTGCCGGGAGAATCGCGCGTTTTGAAACAGCGCGACGGCGAAGAAAATCAGAATCGGAGTCAGGGGTAAATGGTATCGTTCGTGAGCGAATACGAGCGAATGGAGCGTCCAGAAATAAAGCGCGACGGCCAGGAGAAACGCGGCGGAGGGAAGGCTTTTTTGGAAAAATGGAATTTGAATTCCCCAAATAGCGCACAGAAATAGAATAACAAAAGGGATGACGACCAGTCCGGTTGTTCCGATAAAAATAACTTTTGCAGAAATTCCCGTGAATCGGTCTAATCCCCAGAATCCCTGATGAACGCCGGACGGAATGGAGCGTTCAAGCTGCCAGAAACAGAGGCTTTTCACGGCGGTTCTCCGGAGAGTGAGACCGGGATTGGATTTGATGAAATTTTTGGCGTATTTTCCCGCTTCGCGGTCTTTAACGCCCTGTGTGAGCGCGTTGAAACTGCCGGCGTTTTTTTCGGACCAGTCTTTTTTGAGAATCGTGTGCCAGTCGTTTGGAGGAAGGATGGAAATTGCGTCCCACGCGCGGTAAAGCGGCGTATTTTCGTAATTACCCATCATGAGATTTCGCCCGCTCATGCAGTCGATAGCGGTAAATGTTTTTTGAACGCGGGTATTGCGGACGATCCACGGTCCCATCGTGATTCCGGAGCAGAACAAAAGTAGAAAAGCCGCGCAGATTCGCCGTTTCCAGGTGAAATTTGGATTTTGAATTGGAATCACCAGAATAAATATCGCGAATGGAACGGGGGAAAGCCACAAAATACTTCGAGTTAAGGCGCCAAGCGCGACGAATAATCCGCACGCCGCGATTGCGTAAAGAGAACCCGTTCGCAGAAAACGCAGCGCGGTCCAGAGGACGAGAACAAACAGGAAGGTGAAAACCGTTTCGGTCAGGATAAAGAAATTTTGAAT
>CAZWOV010000252.1:0-4691 GCA_964635645.1 uncultured Planctomycetaceae bacterium
AATCGGGAGGTTGCGTTGAGAGACGCCGCAGGTAAACGAGCTGTTCCGGGATATTAATTTTCACCGGACAGACGTGCGCGCATTTTTCGCACAGAGACGAAGCAAAAGGAAGTTTTCCGGCCTGCTTTATCCCGCAAAGATGCGGATTCAGAATTTCACCGATCGGTCCGGGATAGATCCAGCCGTAAGCCCAACCGCCGACGCGATGATACACCGGGCACGAATTCATGCACGCGCCGCACCGAATACAGTAAAGCGTATTCTGGGTAAACGGATCCTCCAACGCATTCGTTCGGCCGTTATCGATAAGCACGACGTACATTTTGCGCCCAGGCGTCGGACCATGAAAAATGTGCGTATACGCCGTCAGTTTCTGATCCGTCGCGCTTCGGGGAAGAACGCTCAGGAAATACGGAAGATACCTTATGGACGGAATGACCTTTTCAATCCCCATGAGCGCCACGTGAATCGGCGGCGTTGAAGTCGAAAGCCCCGCGTTTCCTTCATTTTCGATAACGGTGAAAGAGCCGGTATCGGCAAAACCAAAATTAATCCCCGAAATCCCCATGTCCGCGGTAAGAAAATGATCCCGAAGGCGCTTTCGGGCAATAGCCGTCAATTCTTCATGAACCGCCGTAAATTTCTCGCCAAGTTTCTCCTCAAAAAGACGCCCTATTTGCTCGGCCGTCAGGTGCAGAGCCGGAATCACGACATGGGTCGGACGCTGGCCCGCCAGTTGGATAATAAATTCTCCCAAATCCGTTTCGATCGACTCTATTCCATTTAACTGAAACGCTTTATTGAGTTGGAGTTCCTCCGAAACAAGCGACTTGGATTTAACGACTTTCCTCACGTTATGCTTTTTCGCAATTTCCAAAATCAGACGATTGGCTTCCGCCGCGTCCTTCGCCCAAAGCGTCTCGATTCCTCTTTTCTGAAGATTCCGCTCGAACTGAACGAGAAGTTCATCCAGATGTTGGACGGCGTAACGCTTAATAGCGTGAGCGTTTTCACGCCACTGCTGAAAATTCGGAGTTCGTTCCAGCATCTTTGAATATGATTCGCTCGATCTTTTTGCCGACGCCGCAGTCGCGGAAGAACCGCCGCAAACGCACAGATCGCGCATCTCGTTACGCTGAAAAGGAAAACCGTCATGCGTTTGAATTTGAGTCATCTCATTTTTCTCTTTTCTTATCTTTATTTCGGAAACTGCCAATACTCCGATTAAAAGCGCTCTTCACGATTCAATTAAAATCCGCGCTCCGTCTGCAAACGTTAAATCTTATTTCTCCGACGCGGCAAATCGTCCGCTTTTCCGTTCAAACTCATCCGCGGCTATTTTCGCGTTTTGCGTCCGCTTTGACTTTTTCAGGAAACCCCTCTCAACGGCAGTTAAGAATTTCCGCAATATGCATCGTACGGATTTTCTTTTTCTCCCGATCGAGCTGAAGAATACCCCCTATGTGCATCAGACAGCTCACGTCGATTGAAACCGCGATTTCCGCCCCGGTCGAAGCGATGTTTTCGCACTTCCGGCGCCCCATATCAAGAGAAAGATCCGGAAATTTTACGCTGAACGTCCCGCCGAATCCGCAGCAATCCTCCATTTCAGGAAGCGGAACGTACGTCAGACCGCGAACATTCCGAAGCAGTTCCACCGGCTGATTCACAATACCAAGCTCGCGGCGCCCGTGGCAACCGATATGAAGCGTCGCCTTATGCGGAAATTTCGCGCCAAGATCCGTCGCGCCAAGAACATTAACAAGAAATTCCGTCAATTCCACGACGCGTTTGCCTACGTTCGTAACGGCGGGATCGTCCGGAAAAAGATGCTCAAAAAAAACGCGGCACATTGCCGTGCACGAACCAGACGGACAAATAATCCAATCGTATTTTTCAAATGTCTTCGCAAACGGACGAACCACTTTCCGCGCTTCATCCCAAAAACCGGAATTAAACGCAGGTTGACCGCAACAGGTCTGTTCCGGCGGAAATTCTACGGATATTCCAAGATAATCCAGAAGTTCCACCGTAGACGCCGCCGCATGAGGATAAAACTGGTCCATGTAGCACGGAATAAAAACCGCGACTTTCTGAGACGGACGATATTCCGGATATTTCCAAATCGGAGGAGCGGACTGGATTCGCTGGATCATGAAATTACTCCAAACGCATTACGTCAAACTTTACCAGAAATACTTTTTCTATTTTACCTCGAATAACGCGTATTTCAAGAAATTTTTCTTCTCTGACGACAATTTTCATTAAAATTTCAACCCGTTAGGCCGATTAAATCGGTTTTTCGGCCTGATTTGCATGCCGAATTTCATCGTCCGTTCTTTAACTAACGGACGAGATTACTCTTAATACTTTTTCAGAATTTTCGCTTTTTTCGATGAAACTTACTTTTCGTTCCTTTTTCTCTGTAGCGGAAAACAAAAAAATATGCTAGAATAAAATAACCCTTTGAAATTTTCCGTTTCGGATTTTTCAAAATTATCCGCAGATTTTTCAAAACGATCCGGTTCTTTATCCCTTTTCAGGTATGAAAGATTTTATTGTTTATTTTCTGATTCGCCTTGTCATTTCCATTGTTCAGGCGCTTTCCCTCTCCCAGGCCCGCGCCTTTGCCGAGTTCATGGCATGGCTCGCAAACGACGTTCTCCGCATCCGAAAACGACTCCTGAACGAAAATCTTTCTCATGCGTTTCCTGAACTTTCTCAAAAGGAAATTCACGATTTAAGTCTGAAAATCTGGCGTCATCTCTTCCTCATGGTCGTGGAAACCGCATTTGCCGAACGAAAGATTCATCTCTCAAACTGGAAAAAATTCGTCGTTCTGGAAAATGAAGAAAAACCGCTCCAGGCAATCTATGAACGCCGACCGCTCGTTTACGCCACCGGACATCACGGAAACTTCGAGTTCGCCGGCTACATTATGGGACTGATCGGAATCCCGCCCTACAGCGTGGCGAGAACTCTCGACAATCCGTATCTGAACGATTATCTTGGAAAATTCAGGCAATCGACCGGCCAGGCGATTATCCCCAAAAAAGACGCCGCCCCATTGCTCGATCTGGCAATGAAATCAGGGCGTTCCGTCGTCATCCTCACCGACCAGTACGCAGGCGAAAAGGGACTGTGGGTCAAATCCTTCGGCCGAGACGTCTCCACGTACAAAGTGGTTCCAATTCTCGCAAAAATGTTCAACGCCCCCGTCGTTCTCTCCGCCCCTATCCGCCAAAACGAGGAACTTTTTCGATTCACAATTCGAGTTCAGGAAATGCTTGACCCCTCCCTCCTGACGGAATTACCCTCGCCAAAGGAAATGGCGCAATGGTACAATTCCGCCTTCGAAAAAATCATCCGTCAGACTCCGGAACAGTATTGGTGGATCCACAATCGATGGCGTCCAAAACCAAATCGGAAAAAAACGCCCCAAAACAAGCCGGAAACAAATATCAACGAATAATCAATCACAGCAGGTCTGAAAAGACTTGCTTTTTTTATTAAACTTTCTTTTTTTCACAAAAACCTCCGTCTATCCAAACGCGCCGCCTTATCCATCTTACCCAACCAACACAATCAACGCAACCGCTAACAATGGCAATTTTCGCCAATAAAAACGGAAAATCTGGAAAATTTTATCTTTTCCCCAAAGCCGCTGCTGCCGATATTTTCAGTGCAATAATTTAAATCAGAATATTTCGTCCACATTTTCCATGAAGGAGCGGCCAATGCCTCGTCCATTGAAAAAACAAGCGCTCTGGTTCAGCGCAGGACTTTCCCTACTGTTTGCCTTCTGCCGTCCAATTCTCTGCCCGGCGGAAATCGTCGCGGTAAACGGGCAATACTACATTTACCACAGCGAAACGGATTCTTCGCTCAACGGAGTCTATCTCCAATCCGGCGAAACGCAGAATCCGGATTCCGACTCGCGGCTGGATTCTGTCAATCAGTTCGGTCTGGTCACGGATACGGACGGCAACGTGCTGACTTTCACGACTACGGTCACGTCGGCAACGAATATTTCATACCAACAGGAAATTCCCGTTTTCTCAAGCGGAACTTTTGCAAATCAGAAGACGGAAGGCGAGGCGTATTACGTCAACGAATCAAACATCGTCGTTGACGCGGCGACGGACCAAAAAGTAACTTCGCCCGACGATCCGTATGTTTTTTATTTCTTTAACGGACAACCGGGAACCGGCGTAAACGGAAGCCAGCGCGAAATCTACGACATGAACGGCTCGGTCGTCGCGGTCGTTCCGATCCCCGACGCGGAACTTGAGGAGCCTTACGAACCGACCCATCCGACGGACATTAATTTTTCCGACGCCTACCTGAAACCGACGTGGGACGACGCCCAGGACGCAACCGGCGACGGACAAAATCCGTCCGGAGTTCTGAAACTGAACGGCGGAACCGACACGAACGGTTGGAACGGTTCCGAGCTCCATTACTATTTTGTCGATACGTCGGAAAGCGACCAGAAAACATACGATCACGCCGCGGCGGACGCAACTCTCCAAACCATACTTGCTGCGGAAAGTTTCGCGGCAACCGCAGCGAACGTTCCATTTCCAAACGTTGGAGCGGGAATCCTGTCTGGCGCCATCGCAGTAACCGCGACGGCGCAGGCCGCCAGTTTCGCCACCAGAGCGGCGGAAGTCAAAAAATACACTTCAAAT
>CAZWOV010000253.1:0-4442 GCA_964635645.1 uncultured Planctomycetaceae bacterium
TAGACGGCGCCCACGGAAATTTTTCAGCCCACGGAACGTTTTCAAAATCCAGTACGATTCCGTCGTAATTCCAGTGAACCAGGTCTTCTGTCGAATAGACTCCGAAAGCGTTCCGTTTTTCATTGCCGCCCGTTGGATAGACGTAAACTTTTCCCGTTTGTCTGGAAAAAAGAACTTCAGGATCTGCCGCCGTCTTTCCCTTAATAAATGGATTTCCCTCTTTTGTTGTTTGAGCCGAAACCAGGGGAAGTGAAAACAGAATCAAAAAAAGAAAGGGCAGGGCGATTTTCATGAGTTCTCCAATCGTTGAGGAAATGCGGCGCCGACGGTTGCGAACGATGTTTTGCCGACGTCGCGAGACAAATTGCTATTCTTGATTTCCAGTTTTATTTTACCTGAATTTCATGTTTAAGCAATCCTTCTGAAAAAAATTTTTTCCGATTGCCTGAATTTTTCAAAAATTTTTAGATTAAGGCTTTCGATATTCACTTTAAATGTTAAAATACGGAAAATTCCCGGGTTGTGCATGAAAATTGAGAAAAAAAGGAATTAAATTATCAATCTGCCGAATTAAAAATATATTTTGGAATATCGGGCGAATAGATTTGGACAATTTTGGCCAGGAAAAAAAGTTTAAATTTCCTCCACCCGGTAGTTGTGAAAACCTGAAAATCTGTTAAAATTGTTAAAATGAAAAGTCTAAGCGGATTTTCAGTGATTTTTCGCCTGAAATTTATCTTAAATTTTGATTTTTATCAGTTTAGGAGAAATAAATGAAAAGCCTTTATTCGAAATTTTCGTCATTAACGATATTTGGAGCTTTTATTGCCGGTATGTTTTTTTGTATTGGATGCGGCGAGAAATATTCAAGAGAAATTATGAATGTGTCGTACGATCCTACGCGTGAATTTTACGAAGAATACAATCAAAAATTTATTGAACACTGGGCTTCATTGCATGACGGCGAAAAAATTTCGGTTGATCAATCGAACGGCGGTTCCGGAACACAGGCTAAAAAAGTGGCGGAAGGTCTTGAGGCGGACGTCGTTACGCTTGCTCTGGGGTACGACGTCGATCTTATCGGCGAAAGTATTCCCGGTTCATTGAGCGAGAATTGGATTAATGAATTTGAAAATAACAGTTGCCCGTATGTTTCCACGATCGTTTTTCTTGTCAAAAAGGGGAATCCGAAAAATTTAAAAGTCTGGGACGATCTGGCGCAGCCAGGAATTGGCGTCGTTACGCCGAATCCGCGAACGTCCGGCGGCGCGCGCTGGAATTATCTTGCCGCGTGGGGATGGATGCTTCGGAAGGAATTAGGAACGCTTGACCCGGTTTTTTTGAAAGATCCGGCAAATGCTGAAAAGGTCGAAGCCGCTAATGAAAAAGCGTACGAACTGGTGAAAAAAATCCACCTTAACGCCAGACAGACCGGAATGCCGGAAGGGGCGCGTTCCGCAACGAATCTCTTTGTGCGCGATGGAGAGGGCGACGTTTTGCTCGCCTGGGAAAATGAAGCGCTGAAGGCTGTTTACGGCGATAATAATTCGGATTACGAGGTCGTCTATCCTACGGTTTCGATTATTGCCGAGCCGTGCGTGGCCGTTATTCGTACGGCTGTCGAGCGTAAGCAGACTCAGGATGTTGCAGAAGAATATCTTAAATTTATGTATTCGCCCGAAATTCAGAGACTCATTATGGAACACTATTATCGTCCGTGCGACGCTTCGTTGCTGGAGGAACGAAAAGATGTTTTCAAATCGCTTGAGCTCTTCCGTTTTGAAGAAGTTTTTGGGTCCTGGAATGATATTCAGAAAAAACATTTTTCAAACGGCGGCGTTTTCGAGAAAATGATGGAGGAGTGAAAACGTTCGATTGGGCGCCGCGCACTGTTGCCCGGCTTTTTCCGTTTTGTAACCTGGAAATTTAAAATATGTTTCGACGTTCAAAAAGAGTTCTTCCCGGTTTTCGTCTTTCCTTGGGGCTGACGTTGGTTTACCTCAGTCTCCTCGTGCTGATTCCTTTTGCTGGCCTGATTCTTAAAGTTGGTGAAATGTCGTGGGGACACTATTGGGAAATCGTGACCTCTCCGAAAGTTCTGGCAGCTTTCAGGCTTACCTTCGGCGCATCGTTAGCGGCGGCTCTCATTAATGCCTTTTTCGGTTTTATTGTCGCCTGGGTTCTGGTGCGTTACCGTTTCCCGTTTCGAAGACTGGTTGACGCTATGGTCGACCTGCCGTTCGCTATGCCGACCGCCGTTTCAGGCGTCGCGCTTCTCGCCCTCTTTAAAAGGCTGGGGCAAACTCTGGGAGTTAAAATTATTTTTACCGAATGGGGACTTCTGCTGGCCTTGACCTTCATTGGTCTGCCTTTTGTCGTTCGAACGCTTCAGCCCGCTATTCAAGATATTGAAAAGGAGTTGGAGGAAGTCTCCGCGAGTTTGGGCGCGAATCGTCGGCAGACGTTTTGCCGGGTCATTTTTCCCGCGCTTCGTCCCGCGCTTATCACGGGATTCGCAATGGCTTTTGCCCGAGCTTTGGGAGAATATGGGTCGGTTGTGTTTATCGCGGGAACAAGCCTTCCGATTGTTTCAATCGAAATTGTTAAGAACCTGCAGGGCGGACAGGAAGACATGATGATCGCCGTCGCAATTGCTACTACTATGCTTGTTGCGTCCTTCATTATTCTTTTCTGTATCAATTTTATGCAGATATGGATGAATCGCCGGTTTTCCGACAATAATTAATCGGAATTTTATGGATTTCCATTTCAGTCGCCCTTTATTTTATCAGCTTTCGTTTTGGGAGAAAAATAATGCCGAATGTTCGCGGAAATACGGACGAACCCCTTTGGGTGCGCTGGTCGCTGATAGCCGTTGCCGTTACTTTTTTGGCCCTCTTCCTTCTTCTGCCGCTGATACTTGTTTTTTATTGCGCGTTTGAAGAAGGGTTCACTACGTACTGGGACGCTCTCAGTTGCCGACGGACATTGAGGGCGATTGGCGTTACGCTGTTGACGATTGGAATAGCCGTCCCGATTAATGTGCTCTTTGGGATTATGTCCGCATGGTGTCTTGGGAAGTTTAATTTCTGGGGAAAGAGTCTCCTTATTTCGCTTATCGATTTACCGTTTGCCGTTTCGCCGGTTATCGCGGGGCTTCTGTTTGTCCTGCTTTTTGGATTAAACAGTTTACTGGGCGACTGGCTCATGGATACTTTCGGCATTAAAATTCTTCATACTACGACCGCGACGGTGTTGGCTACGATGTTCGTAACGTTTCCGTTTGTTACGCGCGAGCTTCTTCCAACCATGCAGGCGCAGGGGTCGGAAGAAGAGCTTGCCGCTCGCGTGCTGGGCGCAAACGGCTTGCAAATTTTTTTCCGCGTTACGCTTCCAAACATAAAATGGGCGCTTCTTTACGGAATTGTTCTCTGTAATGCGCGAGCCATGGGCGA
The DNA here is from genome assembly GCA_964635645.1 of uncultured Planctomycetaceae bacterium. Lineage (GTDB taxonomy): Bacteria > Planctomycetota > Planctomycetia > Pirellulales > Thermoguttaceae > RGIG3701. The sequence goes on from CAZWOV010000253.1 coordinate 3,456, forward strand.
ATTCGGCGCCGTCAACGTCGTCAGTCACGGCGGAAAGAATAATACTCTTTCTCTTTTGATTTACGAAACATATCAATCCGATCTGGTCGCGGCTTTTGCCGTTTCAACCCTTCTGGCTTTGATGGCTATCATTACCCTTGTTCTCAAAACGTTTATTGAAATGAGGACTGCCAGTAAAGAAGGAATCGAAATTTGACTCCGTCCGGGAACGACGAACTCGGCGAGACGGCGAAAAGGCTGCTGACGACCGCAATATCCGGCCCGCGGCGCCCGTTTTCGTCTGTCGCCGTTATTCAATGGTCAATATTAAAACTGTAAACGTTCAATAGTAACTGTCAAAAATGAGTATTGAAGTTCAAAATATCACAAAATCGTTCGGTAATTTCCTTGCGCTTAACGACGTCTCTCTCTACATTAAGTCGGGAGAACTGGTTGCGCTTCTCGGACCGTCCGGATCTGGGAAAACGACTCTTTTGCGTATTATTGCCGGGTTGGAGCAGGCGGATTCCGGAAGCGGACCTATCCTTTTCAACAATCACAATATGGAAAATTCCAAAGTTGGCGATCGCGGCGTGGGATTCGTTTTTCAGCATTACGCGCTTTTCCGACACATGACGGTTTTCGAGAACGTGGCTTTTGGACTCCGTGTTCGCCCCCGTCAGCTCCGTCCGGATAATGGAGAGATTCGGCGGCGTGTTCTTGAACTCCTACGGCTTGTTCAGCTTGACACGCAGGCAAACCGTTACCCGCATCAGCTGTCCGGCGGACAACGGCAGCGCGTGGCTCTTGCGCGCGCGTTGGCGGTAGAACCGCAGGTATTGCTTCTCGACGAACCTTTCGGCGCTCTTGACGCTAAAGTTCGAATCGAACTTCGGCAGTGGCTGCGGAGACTGCACGATGAAATTCATCTCACCAGCGTTTTTGTGACTTTTTAATGGTACGGCGCCCACCGAGATCTACACTCTTTCCCTGCATGGCGCTCTTCCG
>CAZWOV010000253.1:4452-4670 GCA_964635645.1 uncultured Planctomycetaceae bacterium
GTTTTTGTGACTCACGACCAGGACGAGGCCCTTGAACTGGCGGATCGCGTCGCCGTTATGAACGCCGGTAAAGTTGAACAGTTCGCAACGCCGAACGAGGTCTTCCATAAACCCGCGACGGAGTTCGTCATGAATTTTCTCGGATCCGTTAATAAATTTCGAGGACAGATTACCGATGGAAAAGTGCGTCTTGGCGGACGCTATATCATGGACGCCCC
>CAZWOV010000254.1:0-4641 GCA_964635645.1 uncultured Planctomycetaceae bacterium
CGAAGAGTTTGCGGTAATCGGTAAAGGTTTTTGCGTTAGGAGTGACCTTCAGACATCGGTCCAGATTACGGCGGTCCACGTCGCAGATCGCGACGACGTTTTCACCCTGAATTTCCTGAAAAGTAGCCCAACCGCGTCCGCAAGGGCCGACAATGGCAATATTCAGCTTGGAACTTGAGTTGGCGTCCTGACAAAATGCGGGAAGCGTCAGAGCGGAGCCAAGACTGGCCGCGGCGGACGTCTTTAAAAAATGACGACGATTCAATTTCATGTTTTTCCTTTCAAAAAATGGTTGGAGGTTGGAGCGACCGCTATCAGCCGCTACTTACAGTATAGAAAAATAATACGAAAAGTAAAGGGGGACGTCGATTTCCTGGAAAAATTTTTTTCAGACAAACCGGCGTTCACTCCTTTTTCGATTTTTCCAAGCCTTCCTTTTCCCGCGCCCTGCGACGCGGCGTAAAAACGATCCAGCTTACCTTTCAGCCTTCCGGACTAATTCCGTCTTTCAGCCTTCGGACTAATTCCGTCTTTCTGCCTTCCGGATTAACCCCGTTTTTCAATCTCGGCTTCGCCGCCGCTTTTGCCGCTCATGACGCGCGATCTGCACCGCATTCCAGGAATTATGGCACACAATATAAAGCGACGGACCAAGAACAACGAGCGGATTGGCGTAAAGGATGGCGACGAGGGCCGTCAACCCGCAATTTTTCTGTCCTAAAGCCTGACTGGCCTCCCGCGCAAAGTTTTTTCCGCAAATAACGCGCCCCGCCGCAAAATTAAGAAAGCAGACGGTCAGCGAAATAAAAAACGCCTGCGGCACAAGGTTCAGAAGTTCGCGGTTTTCCCAAAGACTGAAGGACATTTTGGAACAGATGAGAATAATCAGACACTGCCAGAGCAAAAAAGAAAAATCTCTGGCACGATATCCCCACTCTTCTGATTTCGGATAAACCATACGGCAAATAAACGCCAGAAACATCGGAATCAGAACTACCCCCGCCACTTTTTCCAGAATCACCAACGAAAGTCCGGGAGTCTCTACGCCGTAAAAAACGGGAAAGAGGAAAGGAATAGAAAACGTAAATCCCAGCGTCGTCAGCAAAAAGGCAACGACGACGTACTCCATCTTTCCTTCCAGAAAAGTCACGACGACCGGAGCGGCGGTCCCCGTCGGCGACGCGGCGGCCATAAAACCTCCCATCGCGACGTCCGTCGAAAACCCGATCCCTTTCAGCGTGAGAAAAACGACGCAGGGAAAAAACAGATTCCACAGAAGAAGCGGCGCGTGACTCCAGTGAAACGCATGAAGCGGCGCGTGAATCCGGACAAAGACAAAAAAAAGCATCGGAGTCAGAAGCCACGCGAAATACCGCTCGGAAATCACATGAAGAAAAGGACAGAGACATCCCGTCGCAATGGAAATAAATAAGCCGTACGAACGGTAAAAATTCAGAACCGTCTGAAAATTCATGGGAACAAAGAAAAGGCAACGTAAAAAGGAATGAAAATAATTTCAAAAAAGAATTAAAAACACACGGCGACCGCGCTTGAGCGAAAGCCGCCGTGCAGTTTAATTCATTCGCGAATAGCCCGCGTCATGGCCAAAAAACGTTATGGAAGTTCGCATTTCACGCGGAACCCGACGTCAAAAACAGCCTGTCCAAACGAGAAGCGACGCTCCGAACGAATTCCGGAGAAACGCGAGGGCAGATACCACGAACCGCCCAGAGCCATCGCCGAACCGTCTTTGGCAGGCGTGGAAACCCATTCGGAAACATTGCCGTGAACGTCAAAAAGTCCCCAGGGATTCGGACGATAACTTCCGACAAAGGAACTGACGCGCGAACGATCGTTCACATTTCCGTCCGCAATACGCCACGGCGGCAATGAATCGACTCGACCGCTCCATGAACGCGGGTTGATTTTCTGATTTGAAATATCGGACAGGTTTTCAAAACGCGAAAAGTCCGCGTTCTGATCGCCAAACCAGAAAACCTGAGTACTATTCGGGTCAAGCGGTTTGTCCGAAGCCATGGCCGCCATACGCCATTCTTCCGCCGTTGGAAGACTGAATTTCAAACCGGTTTTCTTCGTAAGCCAATCGCAGAACCCATTCGCTTCCGTAAGAGAAACGCGAACAACCGGCTGACGATCGCGAGACAGAAGCCACCCGGCCTCGTTCGGACTGAAATGGATGAAATCCGCGTATTCCCAGCCGGAATCATGTTTCGCGTCAAAGAGACGGAACTGCTCGTTCGTAACCTCAAAACGCCCCATGAGATAGTTCGCGCCGGGAATACGGACCAGTTCAAGAACAACGCCCGGAGCAAGTTCAATTTTCTTCTCCGCCTCGGGAATCGGCGCGTTCAGATCTGCAGTCGGACGCGTTCGCTCGAAAAGAATATCTTTATGGGGCGGCTTGACGACTTCGCCCGGTTTCGGCTCTGGAACCGGAAAATCAGCCGGATCGTCCGCGTCCGATTTAACCGCCGACGTATAGAGCTTCCGGAGCGCAAGCCGACGTTCGTACTGATGTTTCACGAGAGACGCGATCTGATAGTTTCGCGACTCGCCCCAACTGCCATAGTACGGACAGTTCAGGTCTATCCAGGTATTCAGACGCGCCCAGTCCGACGCGGAAAGCTGAACGCCGTGATGTCCCTGACGGAGAATCTGACCAAGAATCGTTGATTCAACGTGAAATTCATACGGCAAAAGAACTCCCATCCGGCTTTCTTTAGTCGGCGTTCGGACGTATCTGCGCAGATTATAGTACGAAGGAGAGAAGCGCGAGAGCGTATTATAGGAAATTCCTCCCTCCATGGCCGGAACGGGAACGCCGTTACGGAAGGAAGGTTCAGCCCGCGTCTCTGCAGGCGCGTCGGAATCGTGACACTTCAGGCAATGTTTCTCAAGAATCGGCTGAATTTGACGCTGGAAACAGAAACCGCGAACGCCGTCTGCAAAAGAGGAATCGGAAGTCTGCAGGAAAGCGGCGATACCATCCCGCTGGTTCTTGAGCAGTTCCGCAGTAATCGGCTTCGACGGATCAAAGGTAGTCAGCGAAGACGGCGGAATCTGAAAATCGGGGGTAATATCGACCGGCGGACGGCGGGAAGCAATCGGCGTCGGCATCGCGGGCGGAACGGAGTTCTGTTCTTCATGGCAACCCGTACACGAAACCGATTCGCCCGGCATGGCCGTCGTCCAGGAACGCATTAACTGAATTTCCCGTCCTTCGGCGTCCAGAGCCTGAAACGCGATCGGCGTGTTGGCGGGCATTCGGAAACTGGCGGAACCGTCTTCGTAAACCGGAACCGTTCCCAGAACCCGTTTGGGGTCCCAGGGGCCGTCCAGTCCGACGCTGTGCGGTTCCGCTCCCATTCCCTGATACGCAAATTCATACGTAAAAAGACGCAGCGCTTTCACTGTACCGCGCGGAACGTTCGGAAGGCCCTGACCATAATAAATATCCGCAATGAACACGTCGGCGTCCTGTCGGGTCCAGTCCGTACGTTCCGGAAGAACCGGCGGCCGGAGCGTCTTACGAATCGGAGTCGGTTCCTGGAACGTAACCGTCGCGCCGTCCTCCGAATCCGGTCGGGCAATTTCCAACATATTATCAAACGTATCGACAAGATAAATCGACCACGGACTTGAAGCGTCCAACTGGCACGCGGTCAGAAACATCGTTTCAGAAATGGGAAAAGGCTGAGAAAATTTCGGCCAGGTTTGCGCGATCGGAAAATCCAACATAACCGGTGAAACAGGTTTACCGGCTCCCGGTATGCGCTGAACGGCGCCGTCGGCCTCCTTACGGCCTCTGGACGGATCAAAAATAACCAGGTCGCCGATTCGCGGTAATTCATGATGCCCGCTGACGATGGCGGAAAATTTCGAAGTGTTCGGAATCGGACGCGCGTAAAACATGGTGTTCGGATAATACGAACCGCTTCCATAGTATTCCGTCTGGTTGGTTCCGTCCGGATTCGCATGCATCAGAATGCGCGAAAAGGCGTGAGGAAGATCAGAGTATTCCCAGCGCAGATAAAGAATGCGTCCGTTTGGAAGAAGAACGGGATTCCAGTCGTGATCCTGCTCGACGGTCAACTGAGAGATTTTACCGTCGGCGGCTTTTCGATAGAGATTGCAGACGTGTCCGCTTCCATTAATGCAGGGCACGCCGGTGAAACAGGCCGTCGAACAGAAAACCAACCCGCCGTCTGGAAGATAACACGCGTCGTAGTCGTCCACGTCTTCATCCGGAATCGTCGGAATCTGAACCGCCTTCGCATTCCAATCGGGAGCGGCGTTTTCAGCAAAACAGCTTTCTTCCGACGCCTCCAAGCCCTTCCGTTCGTCTGAAACGGTCGTCTCGTCGGACTTTGGAAGAGGCAATTCCCAGATTCTCCACCGCGGCTGACTCATGTTTGGAGACGGCATGGAAAAAAGGACCTTTTCCGCGTCGAAATGAAGCTCCAAATCGCCAAGCCAGAAATTATTCGGCGAAACGAAAAGCGTTTTGATTTGACCGGTGCGAATATTAATTTCACAAAGGGAGTTTTCCCAGTTTTTATCCAACGCGCTGTTGCTTTTCGAAGAACCGGGCAAAGCAAGCGCGCAGTTGCTATTGTAGTT
>CAZWOV010000255.1:0-4603 GCA_964635645.1 uncultured Planctomycetaceae bacterium
ACCTATTCGCATACTATGGAAAACAATTCCCTGATTTCCTTTACCCAAGACGTAATCCATAGAAAGATTATCTTGATTGGATATGTTTTTCGAGGAAGTCAGAGCAAGATAATTTTGCCGAAGGAAAGAAGAATCTCGACCGCAATTCAGCGTCGTAACGGGAAGCGTCTCCGACCAGACGTTCGTATCGCGATTTGAAAAATAAGACGTCCCTTCCTGTTCCTGTATTTCCCAAAAGAAACGACGTTCCCGCTCGTCCTGCGGCTCCGTCGGACGACAAGAAACCGTATCGAAAAACATTTCCTCTGATTTGTTTGGAATCTCGTCGAAATTATTTTCTTTCCGACCGGAATCAACAGACGGAACCTTCTCGGAGGATGGACGCGTTTCTGATAGATTCCGGATTTCTTCGTTTGGATTTGGTTTTGGGCTTTCGTTCTGGTTTTCGTTCATAGACTGCCTGAATAAAGACGAGGACATTTTGGAAATTTTACTTCTGCCTGAACGCGCATTCATCAAAAGTCAACGTTCTCCTATCCAGGACGCGGGCAATAAAGTATGAAATCTGCTCCCCAAGAGAGAACAGAGAATGGGTAGGTTTTAACTGGAATAACTTCCTTCTAGCATTTTATCCGGAACGGCGAGTTTTGTCAAGGGGGACAAGGTAAAATACGGCGCAAAACCAGAAGAAATCAGTAAAAAAAGCTCTTTCATCAAATATAGACCAACGCAGAAACAGATTGCCGCTCCGCTACTGCTAACTCTGTTTACCCAAACGCCGCCCTAAAATCCAAACTTTTTTCCGACAACGCTCAAACTTCCCACGCTTAACGCTCAAACCTCCCGCGCTTCCCGAATCAATTCGTCTGCGCCTTGGGCAATCAGCGTCCGCGCCGTCCGTATTCCCAACTCCAGCGGATCCTTGCCGGAAAGTTCCGACTCAATCCAGACGCGCCCATCGACGGCAATCACCCGACCGCGAAGGGTAAAGACCTGATTCGCTTCGTCGAATCGGCATAATCCCCCGATCGGCGTCGCGCAACCGCCGTCAAGAGCCTGAAGCATCGCCCGTTCCGCCAAAACGCATTGAAAAACAGCGTCGTCATTCAAAACGCCGCGAATTATTTGCGACGTTTCCATGTCGTCCGCTCGCGTTTCCAACCCCACAGCGCCCTGTCCAACGGCAGGAAAAAGCTCCTCTATCGACAAAACGGCGCCGATGCGTTCCGACAATTCAAGGCGTTCGACCCCGGCTCGGGCTAAAATCAGCGCGTCGAACTCTCCTTCATCCAGTTTGCGAAGCCGCGTATTCAGATTCCCGCGAATACTTCGAATCTCCCACCGTTTCGAATTCTTTCTGGCAAACGCCAGAAGCTGCGCGCGCCGACGAAGACTCGACGTTCCCAAAATCATTCCATCGGGAATATCGGCAAGAGACGCCAGCGCTCCTGCGGCGCAAATTCCCCCCGATATTAACTTTCTTCCGGTCGCTTCGCTTCTTCCTGGAACCAGAACGTCCTCCACCGGCGCGCGCGTCGGCGTTGCCGTCAACTGAAGCCCCAACGCGTTCTCCGTCGGAAGATCCTTCAGGCTGTGAACCGCCAGATCGACAGTTCCATTCAAAAGCGCCTCCTGAATTTCCTTCGCAAAAATCCCCTGCCCCGAACACGCGCTGATCGGCTGAGAAAACGTTGCCGGATTATCGCCTGAAGCCGTTATTTTCACAATTTCCGCGGCAATTCCAGCTTCCCGAAGGCGATCGGCGCACCAGTTCGCCTGCCAGAGCGCAAGCAAACTTGCCCGCGTGCCAATCCGTATCGTTTTGCCTGAAGAAGAGGAAACTTTATCCTTTCCCGACGATGAATTTTCCGAAATACTCTCCAACGTTTTTTGCGTCTGAATCATCTAAAAACCTGTTTTGAGCAAAATAAAATTTGAATTTCCGGAAAGGTTCGCCGTTAATCGGCCCCAAACCTCTCCAAAACGGATTCAATCCGTACCCGATTACTTACCGAAAATCGTTACTCCGTCGATTTTGAAATTTTTTTTCGTCTTTTGCGTCTCGCGTTAAATTCTCTCGGCCTCAACCTTTTCACTTTCTCCGAACCTTTTCGGCGCGCTCTCCAAATTTTCTCATAAGAATTAAGCCCTCGCGGCGGCAAAACCTGATAAGCGTTCGTTTCAGGAACGACGTTTCCGCGCGCTCTTGCGACGACCAGAACGGTTACGTCGGCAAATCCAAGTTCTGTTTTGAGAACGCGGGACAGTTCGTCGATCGTGGACCCCGTCGTCATGACGTCGTCCACAACCAGCGCTCTTTTTCCTAACCAGCGCGTTTTATCCGAAACACGGCGAAAGGGAGCGAAAACGCCACGGACGTTCTTCGCTCGATCTCTCATTTTCACCGCGCGCTGCGAAAGCGAAAGACGACGGCGCCTCACGATTCGTTCGTCCACGGGAATCTCCAGCCGCCGCCCTACTTCTTCCGCCAGAATCCGCGCGTCGTTCGTCCCCCGCATCCATTGCGAAAGAGGATGCATCGGAACGGGCAAAACAACGTCCGACTGAACGCTCGTCAGCTGAAAATAGCGTTGTTCGCAGCATATTTGAGCAATTGTCCGCGTCAGGGGATTACCCAATCGTTTTTTCATCATGAAAACGGCTTCGCGCAAATTTCCCTGATATTTTCCGAGAACAATTACCCGATCAAACCACAGTTCGCGACGGCAGCACCGCCGACAACCGTTAAGGCTGAATTCCGGACTCTTCACAAACGATCCGCAGCGTCGGCAGGTATTCGCCGGCTCGAAGAAAAAAACGTCCTGACAATCCGCGCAAAGCGCCCATTCCGGATGAAAACGACGCCCGCAAGGAGTCCATTGAATATTTCTCTCAGACAAAAAATTCCGCAATTGGCCGCAATAGACGCATCGTTCCGGAATCAGGCAATGAAAAAAACATCTCAACAAATCGCTTACCGGCTGAAATATTCCCCAGCTCATTCCCTTATCCCATGTTCTATCCAGCCGCGGCGTTCAATTTTCAGCCGCGAAAACTCTTAAAAACGGCGGTAACTCTCTAATTAAAGCGCTTTTTCCCAAAGAATCAACCTTTGGGGAGCTTTTTTCTTGAAAAAAAGTGAAAAATTTTAAAAAACAGATTAAAAACTCAAAATTTTCAGAGTTAGAGTATTGACGAAAATCTGATTTTAAGGCAAAATAAAAGAAACTTTACTGAATTTAAAAATCAAAGAAAATGAATCAGACTCGAAAACTTAATTTAGCCGTCGTCGGAGTCGGAGGCCGCGGAAAAGAAAATCTCGGCGGAGCTTTGGCTGAAAAGGTCGTAGGTATTTGCGATACGGATGAAACCGCGCTGACCAGAGCGGTTGAAAGAAGCCGCGGCGCCCGCGGGTTCTTCGGCTACCGTCAATTGCTCGACGAGTTTCACGATAAACTCGACGCTATCATCATTAATACGCCGGACCATACGCATTACCCCATCGCTATGGACGCTATGGAACTGGGGATTCACGTCTACTGCGAAAAACCGCTTGCTCACAGCGTCCGCCAGGCTCGCGAAATGGCCCGAAAGGCCGCGGAAAAGAATCTCGTGACCTCAATGGGAAACCAGATGCACTCCTGCGCCAACTACCGCCGCGTCGTTGAAATTGTCCAGTCGGGCGCTCTTGGTCAAATCCGGGAAGTTCACGTTTGGTGCGGGAAAGGCTGGGGCGGAAACTATGTTCGACCAGATCGCGAAGATCCCATTCCGCCGTTGCTGCACTGGAAGGAATGGTTGGGACCGGCTCCGGAACGTCCCTATGCGGAACGTCTCTATCATCCGGCAAACTGGCGGCGCTGGTGGGATTTTGGAAGCGGGACTCTCGGCGACATGGGGTGCCACTACTTTGCTCTCGTTTTCTGGGCGTTAGGTCTTCAATCTCCCAAATCCGTTCAGGCGTGGGGACCGGACCTCAAGCAACAGACTGAAACCGCGCCTCTCGGCTTGAAGATTGAATATGAATTTCTTCACGAAGGACGGCCTGTCAAAGTCTTTTGGTACGACGGCGACGTTCAGCCTGAAATTCTCGAAAATTACGGACTGACGAAATGGCCCGGCGGCGTCTTCTTTATTGGAACGGAAGGAGCCATTCAGGCGGACTACACAAAACGGATCATGGCCCCTCTGGAAAAATTTGCGGATTTCAAAGAACCTGCGCCGTGGATTCCCGATTCCAAAGGACATTTCGCAGATTTTTTCAATGGAATCCGTACCCGGACCTTGCCTCCGTGTCACTTTGGCTACGCCGGCCCTTTAACGGAAACGATCCTTTTAGGAGTCGCGGCATATCGTTCCAATTCGCGTATCGAATGGGACGCCGAAAATCTCTGCGCTATCCAAAATCCCAAGGCGCAGTCTTTCATTGACGCAAATTAAAAAACTGAAATTTCAAATCATATTTTCCTCATACTTACCTTAACATTTTTCAGGAAATCAATTATGAAAAAAACGTTCTTGAAACTCGTTCTTTCTTCAGCGTTACTGCTGCTGGGAGCCTGTTCATTCGTTCAGGCGCAGGACAACGTCCTTTCCGATGCGG
>CAZWOV010000256.1:0-4596 GCA_964635645.1 uncultured Planctomycetaceae bacterium
CCATAACGCCCTGTTGCGAAGAAAACCATGCCAGCAGAGCTTCTTCCTGAACAGGATAAAGAGAATAGGGTATTGTTTCAAGATATTTTTCGGCAATTTCGTCGCGTGTCAGTTCCGTCATGTTCGTTTCCGTACTCATGAACTTCCCGGACGTCGCAATCTTGCGATTGCCAAAGAAGCCCTCTGAAAATAGAAAAAGTTATTCGAATATTCGTCAAGTATAAAACATTTTTCACATTCTGTAAAGGAGTGGAAAGCATATTCAAGCAAAAAACCGAAAAAAAGTCTTTTCCCGTTTCTTCCTCCTGAATAGTTTCCTCCTCCTGAATAAAATGAAAAAAACAAAAGCAAAACGATAATTCAAAGAAATTTTCCTCATTTTTTTATAAAAAATTATCAAATTAAGCCTCCCGCATCCTTTTATTCTTTCAAAAATGTGCTATAATTAATCAAGGATATGTTTTATGAAGAAAAATGAAATTGACGGAACAAGATAGTTGAGATGAGTGAAAGTAACGAACATACGTTTCCCGTGCCGAGCATCCGGCGGCTTCCTCTTTATCTTTCTTTTTTACGAAAACTGAGGGAGCAGAATGTTGAAGTCGTTTCGAGTACCCGAATAGCGGAAGAATTGGGACTTACCGGAATTCAGGTGCGAAAGGATCTGGCGATGACCAGTATCGTGGGACGTCCCAAGGTGGGGCATTCCATTAATGAACTGGTAAACCATATCGAACGTTTTCTGGGTTGGGACCAGCCTCATCCGGCTTTTCTGGTCGGCGTTGGACATTTGGGAACGGCTCTTCTCGGATACAAAGGATTCGAGCAGGAAAATTTGAACATTTTAGCCTCTTTTGACAATTCGCCGCAAAAGATCGGCAAAACGATTTTAGGCCGCCCGATTTATCCCATGTCCGAATTTGCGCCAAAAGTAAAAGAATTTGGCGTCAAATGCGCCATTCTGACGGTTCCCGCCTCCTACGCGCAGAAAACCGCCGATCTGATGGTTGCCGCCGGTATTCAGGGCATCTGGAATTTCGCGCCGGTTCAGCTCTTCGTACCCAAAGAAATCATCGTGGAGAACGTCTCGCTTTCATCCAGTATGGCCGTTCTTTCCCAAAGAATGGCGGCGCAAAGCCGACCCGACTACCTGAATTGGGATTCGGATTCGAATTCGTCCGAAACTTCCGACATAAAATCTGCGCCCTCATCCTCATCGCGAAAACGCGCCGCCCAAAAGACGGAAAACAAAAAATGAAAAAACGGGTCCTTTTTTTAGCGCACAGTTCGCTTAAGGGCGGAGCGGAGTTTTGTCTCGACACAACGATTCGTTTCCTCGACCGGCAAAAAATCGAACCGTTTGCGATTTTTCCTGCGGAAGGTCCAATGGCAGATTCCGCCCGCGCGGCGGGAATACCGGTTCAGATTCTTCCGTTTTCATGGTGGGCGCTCTATGAACCTTCCGCCTGGGAATGGAAAAACCGTCTTCGTACGCCGTTTCGAATCCGATTCCTGAAACATTTCATTCAGAAAAACAGAATCCAGGCCGTTTATTCAAATACGATTTGCCTTTTTGAAGGCGTTTTGGCCGCGCGCGCCATGAAAATCCCGCACGTAACGCATATTCACGAAGTACTTGAAGACCGTTTCATGCGTCCGCGTTGGTTTTCTTTACCGCAAATCATTCGTTTCTACTTCGAAAACAGTCAATACGTCGTGTTTGAGTCGGAATCGGCGCAAAAAATTGCCGAAAGGCAGCTCCGCGCAATAAACCGATTCTCTCCGTTCCAACCGTTGACCAAATGGAATCCGCTCTGGTTTCTTAACGTTCTTTCCGCAATGGGAATTCAGTCTCTCCCAAATCGGGAAAACGCTCTTGAAAAACTGCTCGCCAAATCGCTCGTGATTTCAAATTCATCCCGTTTGACGCTATCCGAAGTAAACGATTTTCTGGAACAAAACGCGCCGTTTTCATGGAATCAACCGACTGCGCCCAAAGTTCAGCTTCAACCGGGAAAATGGACGCTCCTTTGGATGGGACGTTTTTCCGAACGCAAGAATCCTCTTTTGCTGGTTCAGGCCGCGGCGGAGCTGCCCCCTGACGTCCGGAATGAAATCCAGATCGTTATGGTCGGCGCAGGACCGCTTGAAAAACAGGTAAGAGAAGAAATCCAGAAACACGCTCTGTCAGAAACATGCCGAATCGCGCCGTTCCAGGAAGACGTCCGACCGTTTTTACGTATGGCGGACGCGCTGGTTTTAACCTCGCGCGAAGAATCTTTTGGGTTGGTGCTTTTTGAAGCGGGAATGTTTGCGCGTCCCCTGATCGCCGTACGTTCCCAGGGACCAACTGAAATTATTATTGACGGTAAAACCGGTTTTCTGACGGATCCAGACGACGCGCGTTCGCTCTCCAATCGAATTCTCACGCTTTATCAGACCCCGGCTCTTTGCCAAAAAATGGGCGAAGCCGGACGCGCGCGCGTTCTTGAGCTCTACGACCCGATAAAAAATACCGATAAAATCGCCAATCTTTTTTAACAAGTTGCGGGTACGCGGAAAAATAAACCGCGTTTTAATAATTTCATTTCCGAAGTTTGTTCCAAATTAATCGGAAAATAACAAAATTTCTCTTCAGCGTCGGCGTTTTTTTCTCATGAAAATGCAGTTTTGAAAATATTTATCGCCTACTTGACAGAAAATTTAATCTGTGTTAAAATGTAAAAAGTTAAGAGTTAAACCGTCTTTTTTAGTTTTGCCGAAGTTCCGTTTCAGAAAGCTCCGCAATCAGGTTTTCTCTTTATTCCCTGCCCCAGAATTCATCACGAAAGGATAGATTTCATGAGTAAGAAAAACGCTTTCTCACGTCGTCGTTTTCTTGCAGCCGGCGCGGCCTGCGCGGCGGCTCCGCTCTTTTTCCCAGGACGAGTTCTTGGAAAAGACGGTAATTTTGCCCCGAATGACGTCATCAACGTCGGGCTGGTCGGAAACGGCTGGCGTAAAAGCAATATCGGCCATCGTCCCGGTTCCCGTTTCATCGCAATCGCCGACTGCGATACCCGCCGTATTCCTCAGAATTCCGCCGACATGAAAGGTTTCCAGGATTACCGTGAAATGCTTCAGATGCCGGAACTTGACGTTGTTTCAATTGCCGCTCCGGATCACTGGCACACTAAAATGACGATTGACGCCTGCAAAGCGGGTAAAGACGTTTATTGCGAAAAACCGCTCACTTTCACATTGATGGAAAGCCGCCAAATCGTTGAAGCCGCTCGAAAATACGATCGGGTCGTTTCCAGCGGCTCTCAGCGCGTCATGGAAGACTACGGTCAGTACATTGCGCCGATTATTCAGTCCGGAGCCATTGGCGAAGTCAAAGAAATCTACGCGAACTGCGCAGGCTCTCCCGGCGAACGAGTCTACGCTCCAATGCCGTGCCCCAAAGAACTGAATTGGGACATGTGGCTTGGACAGGCTCCATGGTTTGACTATAATGAGGAAGCCATTCGTCCGATGACCTGGCGTTTTAACTCCGTTTTCGGCACGGGCGGTCTTGGCGACTGGGGCGGCCACAATTTCGGCGGCGCTCTTTACTCCTGCGGAATGGACCACATCGCGCCCAAAGAAGTCTTCCCGCCAAACTGCGACGAAAATCCCACGAACGGCGCCATGATCGTCATGGAAAATGGAGTCAAATTCTTCCATGGTTCCATCAAGGGAGCGATCTCCATCGTCGGTACGGAAGGAACTTATTGTTGGAAATATAGTCCCGAAATTAAAGCGCGCCATGCCGTCGAAGTCCGTCGTTACAGCGGAGGCGCCGACAATATCGCCGATGATTTCCTTTTCTGCGTCCGTAATCGAGTCCGTCCCTTCCAGGACGTTTTCTACGGAGCGAACGTTTCGGATTACGGACATATGTGCAATATCGTCTACAAATTGAAGCGTCATCTCGTTTGGGACAAAGAAAAAATGGAATTTGTCGGCGACCGCGAAGCAACCAGTATGGTATCCAAAGCTCAGCGCTCTCCATATCAGATCGAACTTTGAACCGATACGCAGTATTTAGGATCAAATTGAAAACAAACCTTAAGGGCGCAAATGCCTTAAAGTCCCTTGCGGCAAATATTCGGCGCCAATTTCCTTCCTGAATTAAATACTTTAAGGAGTTATTCCATGAAAAAATACTTTTTTTCGACCATTCTCACCGCATGTTTCGGCTGCGTTTGCGTAAATGCCGCCGATTATGCGGAACTCTTGAAAAAACTTGACAGCGATTACTCGCAAAGTCTCACGGCGGAAACAAACGTTTCATGGCTGGGAACAACCGGAAATCCAAACGCGAATCTGGATGTTTTCGTAGCCCGCAACGAAATCCGCACTCTCATGAACGAAGCGTTCGGGAACGCGGCAAAAATTGCTGAAATCAACGCGTTCTTTGTCGACGCCTTGAAAAAAGACGTTCGTCCCGCCACCCGAGTCTGGATTCTTGAACAGCTTGGCGGATTTGGCACGGCCAATGAAGTTCCAATCATTGCGGCCCAACTCAATTCCAACGACGTCAACGTCGTAAACGCCGCCGCAGGCGCATTGCTT
>CAZWOV010000257.1:0-4584 GCA_964635645.1 uncultured Planctomycetaceae bacterium
TTAAAGAAGGAAAGTCCGTCGGATACCTTACCGGAATGGGAGACGTCCAGTGGGCGTCGTCCGACGCCGCGATCATTACTCCGCAGGGACCGGTCGCAACTGCAAAAGCCTTGGGAAAAGCGGAAATTACGGCTTCACTGAAAGGCGTCGCAAGCGCGCCGGCTACGGTTGATATTGTCGCCACGATCGACGAAAAACTGGGGCCGACGGACAATGTGATTAAAATGAGCGTCGGCGAAAGCCGCCTGGTCGGAAAAGATTTCGCTCTTATTCGCGGAAACGTCGATTTCAGTATGCAGTGCAGCGTTACGCCGTTGGTTCCTGAAATCTGCGCGTACGATTCGTCGCGTCACGCCCTCGTAGGCAAAACGCCCGGCGCCACGGACGTTATCTTTACCATGGGAGACAAAAAAGCCGTCATGCGCGCCGTCGTCGGAGGCGTCGACGCTGAAACAATCCAAAAACTGCGTGAAAACGGAAAAGTCGTCGTTGAACCGGGAGTCATGGCGCTTTCTGTCGGGCAAATGATCGATCCAAGCGTTTACGCCGTCGCCGATGGAGGAGTCAGACTTGAACGCACAAACAGCGCCGTACTCAAAAGCAGCGATCCTGAAATCGTTGAAGTTCGCGGGCTTTGGCTTTGCGCTAAAAAACCGGGAACGGCCACGATTACGGCCCAGATACCGGACGTCCCCGGACGAAACGCCGAAGCCGCGGTCATCACCGTCGATTCTCATCCTATTTCCGAACTGATTGTTGAACCCGGCCTGATCAAAATGTCGGTCGGAGATAAATCAAACCTCTTCATTCAGGGACGCAGCGCCAGCGGTTTGCGGCGTTTGTTTGACCAGCCCTCCCTGAAAGTCGCCGTAGACGGACCGGTCGCCGCCATGAACGGAATCAATCTCGTCGAAGCCCGATCCGCCGGTCAGGCTAACGTCAATATCGACTGGGATGGTCGGCTTAAATCTCAAATCCCCGTTCAGATCGACGATAATCCTTACGCGAATCTCGCTATCGATCCGCCGACCGCGACTGTCGCCGTCGGAGAAGGCCGCGCCTATCAGGTAACCGCCATGCGAGGCGGACGTCTCTACGTCATCCAGCCCGCTACCGGTTTGGAGCTGACGGTGAAGGATTCCAACGTCGCCGTCGTTCAAAACGGTTTGGTCTTTGGACGTAAAACAGGAAGAACTGCCGTCGTCGCCCGTTTTGCCGGTCTCGTTTCCGAAGGTATTCTTGACGTCGTCGAACCGGGAACGACGCCCGTAAACGTTGAAGCGGCGTACGTCAATCCGGACTCCGCCGTTGTTTATCGTCCGGCCGACACGGTACTCGACGGCGGAGTCGTCGGAGTCGTCAGCACGGATATTTTCGGAGCCGACGCGGAAGTTCCATACGTCGTTCAGGAAGGGTACTCGGATGGACTGGCCGCCGGTCTGCGCTTCAACACGCCGACCATGCGGCTATCAAAAACCGGTTCTGCCGTACCTGTCGAAGTTTACGAAGAATTACTTGACGGACGCCTCGGAAGAAACGTTTCCGCCGATCCAAATCTGAAACTTGACTTCAGCAGGTCCACCGCCGCGGCGGAACTCATTCGCGGCGCCGACGGAGTATGGATGATTCAGCCCAAAGGTGAAAAACGGGGAACGATTACGATCTCCGCAACCCTCGGCCACCTGTCCTCGCAGGTCCCAATGATCGTCAATATCGGCGACGTTTCCGCAGAAGGGGCAAAACTCAATGTTTATCCCGAACTGCTCTACCTCGTAGCGGGCGGTTCCGGAAGTATCGACGCCGCTCTGATAACCCCCGGCAACGGAGCTATGCCTTTCGACGTTCCCTATGAAATTATTCCATCGGCGGAGAGTTCAATCATTTCCGTCGGCCCGAATAATCAGATTCACGCCAATGCGCCGGGTACCGCCGCCGTCGTCGTAAAAGCAAAAGATCCGAACGGCACGTTCAACGGATTAAGCGCGACGTTGCCCGTCATGGTATCTCCGCGTCTCAATCTGAAAATTACGCCGTCGAATCTCACTGTTCACGAGGGAGAAACTACGCCGACATTCGTCGTTACTTCTTTGGAAAACGGCGTGGACAAACCGGTCGCGGCTGAAATTAACTCTACGGATGCTTCCGTCCTCAGTTCGCTTGGCAACGGTTCTTTCCAGGCCGTTGGACCTGGAAAAACTCAAATTTGGGGTTCTTACTTCGGTAACGAACTTTACGCCGACGTCACGGTGGTCGGCGAACGATACCTCAAAGTCGAGAACGAACTTGGTTCGGACGACGCCGTTACGCGTGAATTTACCGTCCGATTCCATATTCTGGCAAGCAATCAGGAAGGAGCTCTGGAATATCGCGTCTACCAGGAGGGAACCGCCCCTGCGGACGTCTGGCTTCCCGCTTCTCCAGACGCCTCCGGACAGACTATCAGTATCGAAAGTCCGCGAATTGACGGACGATTTGGAAACGACCACGTTTACCGGCTGATTATCGAGTCGCGCACAAAAGGCCAGCAGAATATTCAACAATACCCATGCAGTTTCCGTCTCTTCCATCAGGGACGCGTGATGCAGAACGTAAATTAAGTTTCCAATCCGGCCGATTCAATTCCAAAGAACAGACTTTCCATACGTTGAAGCGTTACCGTTAAATAGTTTGGGAGTCTGTTTCGCCGGGCAATTTTCGATATCCGGAAGCTGAATCCACAAAAATGAATCAAATTTTGCGCGAATTTCTGTTTTCAGAAACGGACGGTTTTTTCGAAGAAATCCTCGCGGTTTCAAAATTCCTCATGAGAAACTGAAACCATCCGTCGACCGCTCAAAATCCAAATACCGTTTTGATTTTATTCCTTTTCACCCCTTAACATTTTATTAACGAGAGATTTATGGGATTTCCAGATGAACGCGATCGTCAGATCATCCGACAGGCGGACCAGGTAGAGAGATTAGCCACTGATATTTGCGACTGGCTCGCAGAATTTAATGCAGACCGCCGTAAACTTGACCTCCTTCCAATTCCAGAAAGCGACGAATTTGAGATTCTCCAGCTTCGCCGTCTTGCCAGCAGTCTTTACACTTCGTCAAAAGTACCTGTCGCGGCCGCTGTTTACGGACCGTCGCAGGTCGGGAAAAGTCTTTTCATGGGACAAGTACTCCGAGCGCAAAGCGAAGCGTACAGTCCGCTGGGACGCGATGAAGCTCACGGCGAACCGGCATACTACAAAGACCTCTCTTTCAACACGGACCTCAACCCGCAATCCGGTTCAAATGAAGCGACCGCTCTCGTTACGAGATTTACCACAAAAGATCGTATTTCCGAAAGCGTTTCGCCCGATTATCCCGTTATGGTAAAAGCGCTTACCCGCGTCGAGTGGATTCGAGTTTTGGCGCGAGGATTCCAGGTTGAATGCCGTTCGCAGGATTTCGCGTGGGACGAACCTCATCTGGACAAAATGTTGGAGGACATGTCCCGACAGTATCCCGGAACAAGCGTGGACCGTCGTTGGAGAATGGACCTTATCGACGCCTATTCGTATATGCGAACGGTTGATCGCCGCGGTTTCCCAACGAAAGAAGCGATTCTCAGCGCCCTGCTCAGCAGGTACATGTTGTCGGAAGAAGGTTACGTTCGTGCCTGCGGAGAAATTTTCTGGGGAGGTTGGCCGTCTTTGACCGGACTCTTCGTCAGAATCAATCAATTCCTCGACAAATTGGCAAACTCTCCGGAACCCGCTATCCTCGTGCACTGGGCGGGAGTTCGTTTCCTGCTGGATTCGCAGCGCTCTAAAGTCCACGAAAGAAAAAATTCCAAATGCTTCACCCGCGTCGACTGGGCCGATTTCCATCTTCGGCAGCGCAAGGAGTGGTTTGTTTTGGAATACGTACCGGGAAGCGGAAACGGCGACGAAGATCTTGAGACCATTCAGGCCGCCATGCTGGAATTGGTTCTTCCTATTCTTCCGCATCGTCTGAACGACGACTGGCGCAAGGTCATTGAACAAATGGACTTCCTCGACATTCCAGGCATGCGCGCCGGCCGTCAGGGCGCCGAACAGGGAAAACGAACGGAAGCCGACAAACTGGAAGAACAGATGGAAATTGTCAAACGCGGTAAAGTCGCCTATCTCTTCGAACGCTTTACCGACGAACTCCAGATTCAGACTCTTATCCTTCTTTCACGCGGCGGAAACCTGGAAGTTACCTCCCAAATGAAGTATCACATCGACAAATGGGGACGCGCTCGATACGGTGAAAAGTACTGGCCCAGTAAAGTCTCCGACGAACTTCCTGCGCTCTTTATCGGCATGACGGGTATCGACGAAGAATTCCGAAACCGCCAGGAATACGCCGACAAGGGACTCTATCAGCAGCGTCTCGGTCAGCTGGTCGATACGTTAGGTCCTGTCATGACCGACTTCGGCGGACGCGGAAAGGCGTTCACAAACACTTACCCCATCCGTTATCCTGGAACTTGGGATACGGACGAACCGCAACGTCAGGCAGACGATCCAGAAAAATGGGTCCGCGCTGGAAAAGCATTCCTCGATTCCGAACGCGTCCAGGAATACAC
>CAZWOV010000258.1:0-4583 GCA_964635645.1 uncultured Planctomycetaceae bacterium
CGTCTTTGTAGTGATCCCAGTGTCCGGAGATTTTATACAGATCGCTTTTGGCCATAAGAGGCGTTTTTGTCAGTTGCCAGCCGCGTTTCTGTTCCTCGTCTTCGACAAAACGCTGGAGCAATTGAATCATGCGCGCGCCTTTCGGAAGCATGATCGGCAGTCCCTGTCCGATATAGTCGACGGTCGTGAAGAGTTCCATATCGCGTCCCAGTTTATTATGGTCGCGTTTCAGAGCTTCTTCCATTCGTTTCAAATGGTCGTTCAGCATGTCTTTGGAGGGGAACGAAACGCCGTAGATACGATGAAGGACGGCGTTTTTGGCATTTCCTTCCCAATAAGCGCCCGAGGTTTGCGTCAGCTTGACGGCTTTAACCAATCCCGTTGAGAACAGATGCGGACCGGCGCAGAGATCGACAAAATCGCCCTGGCGGTAGAAAGAGATTTCTTCTCCTTCCGGAATGCGTTCGATAAGTTTGACTTTCCACGTTTCGCCTCTTTCTTCCATCAGCGCGATCGCTTCTTCCCGCGGCAGAGTGAAACGCTCCTCTTTTGAGTTTTCCTTGACGATTTTCGTCATTTCTTTTTCGAGCGCTTTCAGCATTTCTTCCGTGAAACCGGTCGGCGAGTCGAAGTCGTAGTAAAAACCGGTTTCGATCGAAGGACCGATCGTGAGTTTAACTTCCGGGAAAAGACGTTTTACCGCGGCGGCCAGAATATGCGCGCTGGTATGCCGGAAAACCTTTTTGCCTTCTTCGTCGTCGAATGTCAGCGGGACGATTTCAGCCGTTTCTTCCACCGGCGTCGTAAGGTCGGAAACGACTCCGTTGATTCGAGCGGCAAGAACGTTTCGTTCCAGGCGGCCTGATTCTTTCAAAACATCATACGCAGTTTTCATGGCGTCACTCTTTCTAGCGTTTTTTCAGAAAATACTTTTGGCGAAACCTTTGGGGCGCGCTTTCCTGAAAAAAACAAAAAACTTCAGAAAAACAAAAGGCAAACGACGTCCCCCGATTCGAGAGAGGGAACCGCATGGACAAAACCATGCATTATCGATTATAGCATGTTTTAAAGAGGCGTCAATAGCGCCCGAGAGGGATTTGCCAAAGAAAAGGAGAAATTTTGGGGCAAAACTTTGCCTCGCAGCGTCAGGGGGCCGTTTGGCGGGCGCAAGGGAAATTTGAACGGAATGGGGCGGATGAACGGAAAGAGGAGGGAAGGAGGAGGGAAGGAGGAGGGAATTGCGGCGCGGTAAAGATTGAAATTTCCGTGGAAAATCTGTGATATTTTTGAAAACCGGTTATTGACGCCGTATTTTTTTGTGATAAAATGAAATTCATAGAGAATGGGGCGTCGTTCCCCTCCTTCCCCTTCCGAAATTCTCAAAGAAAGGTATGAAATGCGTATAGGAATTTCTGTTTTTACCGCGCTGACGTTTTGTCTGTTTGCCGTTTCGGCGTTTGCGGAGATTCGTTATTCAGAGGAGAGCTGGTCTCCGGAAGATTTTTCGAAGATGGGCGCCGCGGTCGCCGCCGGTCACGAGTTCAATCTGATTAATTTTCCAGGCGCGTCCGTTAAGGATTCCGTCGGAGTCGGCCAAAGTAGCTGGTATGCTTTTTCCGACGGTCTGATCGGTTCTTACGGCGACGAAGGCCGCGTGTTTATCGAAGGACAGCCTGCGCGAATCGTAATTTATCTTGGTCGCGCGAGAAATATCAAAGAATTCGTCCTGTTCACGGGAAACGTTGATATGCGGGCGAATCAGGACTATGAAGTTCGTTTTGCGAATAACGAGTCGTCTCCCGGAGTCAAGCCCGCGTCGTTTCCGGAGACTCCCGCTTTTCATACCGGCGATAAGGTGGTAGGAGCGGACCGGGGAGGATTCAAAACTTCTTTCAGGGAAACCGAAGACGGGAAGTATCTTACGGAACGGCCGGTAGACTGGGTGGAAATCCGTTTTTGGAGCACCTATCCCATCCGCGCGGGCGAACCGGCTCGCAAGGGCGCCAAGGCTTCGTGCATTGTGGAAATTCAGATTCTTGGCGACGAGAATGATCCGAATCTTTTTCTTAACGACGGAGAACGCGCCGAGATTCGAAAGAACGTCGCGCGTCAGAACTACGAGCGCCGTCTGGCAAAGATTGCGACCGATCTTTCCTATGCTATCCAAACTCGATACGCTTTGAAAGCCGCGATTGAAGATTTGAGTAAGACCTATCCGGCCGAGCGGTACGACGGGGCGAAATATCTTGGGGAATTTTCCAAATACGAATCGATTTTCGACGTTGATCCTGAAAATTTGGAACAGGTGGAGAAAGCTCTTGCGGCGGCCCCCGATTTCCTGAAATTCCGACGCGAAGCGCTTCTCGCAAACCCCATTCTTGATTTTGACCGCGTTCTGGTCCGTACCGGCGGAGCGGATCTTCAGGCTAACTGGATGTCGAACTGTTCCCGCGGAAAACACAAGAATGGCAACTTGCTTCAGATTTTGAAACTTTCAGATCCGGACGCGGAGCTTGTTCCGGCGGTTAAACCGCGAAATGAAAGTTTTATCGGCGATATCTGTCTGAATTGGGATGCGAAACGGTTGCTGGTTACGGGACTTTCCGACCAGAATACGTGGGAAGTTTACGAAGTTTCTCTCGACAAGCCGGAAGAATTTAAACAGATTACTCCCGTTATTGGTCCCGATGTGGATAATGTTGAAGGCTGTTACCTTCCGGACGGCGGATACCTTTTCGTTTCCAGCGCGTCGATGATGGGGGTTCCGTGCATTGACGGAAGCGGATTGGTAGGAAATCTCTTCCGCGTTGAAAGCGACCTGAAAACCGTGCGGCAGATTACGTTCGAGCAGGACCAGGACTGGCGTCCCACGGTTCTCTCCAACGGACGGGTTCTTTACCTGCGTTGGGAGTACGTGGACACGCCGCACTACTTTACCCGAATTTTGATGCACATGAATCCGGACGGCTCAAATCAAATCGAGTACTACGGAAGCAATTCCTACTGGCCGAACAGTATGTTCTGCACGACGCAGATTCCGAATTCGAGTAAATTTGCGACGATTGTGTCGGGGCATCACGGCGTTGCTCGCATGGGCGAACTTCATATTTTCGACCCGACCAAGGGGCGTCATGAAACCGAGGGGCACGTTCAGCAGATTCCAAAGCTCGGCAAAGAATTTGAGGCGAAATACGTAGACAATCTGGTGGATAATTCCTGGCCGAAGTTTCTCTATCCGGCTCCGTTAAGCGAAAAATACTTCCTGGTCAGCGCGAAACTGAATCCATCGTCGCCGTGGGGGCTTTATCTGGTCGATACGTTCGACAACATGCTTCTCATTAAAGAATCGCAGTCTTTCGGTATTTTTGAGCCGACTCCTTTGATTGAGCGTCCGGTTCCCCCCGTTGTGGCAAGCCGTCTGGTTGAAGGTCAGAAAGACTCCAGCGTTTTTCTTACCGACGTTTATTTTGGTCCGGGTATGAAGGGCGTTCCGCGCGGTTCCGTTAAAAAACTCCGTCTTTTCGGATATCAATACGGATATCGCGGTATCGGCGGACATTATCTCATGGGGCGCCAGAGTTCATGGGACGCCAAGATTCTTCTTGGAGAAGTTCCCGTTTACGAAGACGGCTCCGCATTTTTCCGTATTCCGGCTAATACGCCGATTGCCGTTCAGCCGTTGGGCGAAGACGGCTCCGCAATGCAGCTGATGCGTTCTTGGCTGGTCGGTATGCCCGGCGAAGGCGTGACCTGCGCGGGATGTCATGAATCGCAGAACAGCGCGACGCCGGCAAAACGGACGATTGCCATGACCCGCCCGCCCGTCGGGATTGAACCTTTCCACGGCGAAGCGCGTCCGGTTGGTTTCCGTCGAGAAGTTCAGCCTGTTCTGGACGAATACTGCGCGGGCTGTCACGACGGCAAGGAACCTGGACGGCCGAATTTCGCAGACGTCGAGATTCCGGAAGGAGGGCGATTTGGCGCTTCCTACTTCGCGCTGCGTACTTTTGTTCGCGTACCGGGGCCGGAAAGCGACTATCATCTGATGAATCCGATGGAATATAACGTGAACACTTCGTTCCTTTTCCAGCACCTTCGCGACGGGCGACATTTCAACGTGCGTCCTGACGCCGAAGCGATGAAAGCGCTTGCTCTCTGGGTCGATATGAACGCGCCGTTCCACGCGACGTGGACGGAGGCGTCCGCCGCGTGGAACAAGAATCAGGAAAACGTTCGAGTAATGGCTCAACGCACGCGCGAACTGCGCAGTCTTTACGCCGGAATTGACGAAGATCCCGAACATGGGAGCAACGCCGTCGTTCCGCGCCGCGAGTTCCGAAAACCCGCGGAATGGACCCGTCCGAATACCGCGGCGCCGGAAAATTCCGCCGCGTCGGTAAATCCGCTCCCCAACCCGAAACGTGAGACGATTGATTTGGGGAACGGGGTCAAGTTTGAACTGGTCGAGATCCCCTCCGGGAAATTTGTTATCGGCGACGACTCCGGCGACCTCTATGAAGCGAGCCGGAATGCGGTGACGATTGAAAAACCGTTCCTGATGGCGACTACGGAAATAACGAACG
>CAZWOV010000259.1:0-4515 GCA_964635645.1 uncultured Planctomycetaceae bacterium
ATTCTCGCGACGCTCTTTCCCGTAGACAAGATTATCGGTAAAATCTATCCGTTTTTCGGCGCTCTGCTCCTACTGGGAACGGGACTTCTCGGCGGCTCTCTCGTCTGGGAATACTTCAAGCCGGATTCGGTAAATTTCCTTTCCATGACGGATCCCATGCTTGAGGCGGCCAAACGGCAGGGCCCCATTATCCCGTGTCTTTTTGTCACCATCGCCTGCGGAATTCTTTCCGGATTCCACGCTACGCAATCCCCAATCGTCGCGCGTACGCTGGCGTCCGAACGCGAGGGACGCGCGATCTACTACGGCATGATGGTTCTTGAAGGAATTATCGGCATGATCTGGGCGGCGGGCGGAATGGCCATTTACCACATGACGCCGGAACTTCTCGATAAGGACCCCAACGCCGTACTCGGCGTTATCGTAAACCATTTTCTCGGTTCGCACTGCGCGACAATCACCGTCCTTGCGGTCGTCATTCTGGCAATCACGTCCGGCGATACGGCTCTTCGCAGTCTGCGCATGAGCCTTGCGGAAGTACTCCATATTCCCCAGAAAGCCTTTCTGAACCGTATTCTTCTCTGCGTTCCTCTGATCGTAATCATTGGGGGCCTTCTTTTATGGTCCAACCGGGACGCGGACAGTTTCAAAATCCTCTGGAATTACTTTGCTTGGGGAAATCAGGTTCTTGCCGCATCCACGCTGATGGGTTGCGTCGTGTGGCTTGCGTCTCAGAAAAAAAACTGCGTCGCGGTTCTCGTTCCGGGAATGTTTATGACGTTCGTAGTCCTCTCTTTTATTCTGTTTGCTCCGGGCGGTTTCAAACTTCCAACGGGGCTGAACCTTCCCCTTGGGACGGCCTATACTCTTGCCGGAATACTGACGCTGACCTTCGCGGTAATCTGCGTTGCCCGCGGTCGTAAAATGGCTCGAATGAATCAGACAAACCAGAATTCAATCCCTGATAAAAACGAGGTCCAGGAATAATGAAGCGTTCTCTCATCGTCATAGGAAGCGGCCCGGCCGGCTGGACGGCCGGTATTTACGCCGCCCGCGCCAATTTGAAGCCGTTGCTGTTTGAAGGAGCCGTCTCGGCGGAAAATCAAGCGAAAAACACCCTTCCCATGGGTCAGCTTGCAATGACTACGGAAGTTGAAAACTTCCCCGGATTTCCAGTCGGCGACCTGACGGAATACTTAAAATCCGCGCTCGATCCGGATCGTCTCGATTATCTGCCGCCCCACGGCAAACACGGAATCACCGGCCCCGAACTCATGGAACTAATGCGTCGGCAGGCCGTCAATTTCGGAACGGAGATCGTGTCGGAAGACGTCGTGGGCATTGACGTTTCCGAACGTCCGGAAGGTCCGTTTCGTCTGAAAGCAACGGACGGCGAAACGTACGAAGCGGACGCCGTTATTGTCGCGACGGGCGCAAGCGCAAACTGGCTTGGGCTGCCGTCGGAAGAACGCTTTAAAAATCGCGGCGTCAGCGCCTGCGCAGTTTGCGACGGAGCGCTCCCAAGATTCAGAAACCAGCCTCTAGCCGTTATTGGAGGCGGAGATTCGGCTCTGGAAGACGCCGGCTATTTAACGCAATTCGCCTCAAAAGTTTACCTGATTCACCGCCGCGACGAATTTCGCGCTTCAAAATTTATGGTAAATCGAATTCTCGCCAATCCAAAGATAGAGGTTCTCTATTCCCGCGTTGTTGAAGAAGTTCTTGGAGATTCCCAGGCGGGAGTAACCGGCGCGCGGCTGGCAGGCACAAAAGGCGAAGCTCCGCTTGAAATCGCGATCTCCGGTCTTTTCGTCCTGATTGGACACACGCCGAATACCGGTTTTCTGGAAGGAACCGTCGAACTGGATGAAAAAAAATACGTACGCTGGACGAAACCCGGACGTACTTTCACCAGCGTTGAAGGTATTTTCGCCGCGGGAGATTGCGCCGATTCCGTTTATCGTCAGGCCAATACCGCCGCGGCAACCGGCTGCATGGCGGCTCTGGACGCGGAACGCTGGCTTGCCTCCAGGTAATCGCAAGTTTCCCAATGCATTCGTAAAAACGTCCGGAAGCAGATTTTCCATCCGGACGTTTTTACGGGCCGTCGGTTTTCCAGGCAATCGTTTTCCCGTATTTTTCGATTCATTCAACCCGTCGTAATAAAAAATGTTTATTCAGGTTCACGATAAAACTTTTTCTCTCTATATTTCGGAAAAAGAAATCAAGCGCGAGGTTCAACGCGTCGCAGAAGAAATCGGACATGATTTTCCAGAAGAAAAACCGCTTCTGGTCTGTATTTTAAAAGGAGCTCTTTTCTTTTTCGCCGATCTTCTTGAAGCTCTGCAAATCCCGTGCGATCTCACCTTTTACCGCGTATCCAGCTATTCGGGATTTTCCAGCGTTGGAAACGTTCGCGAAACGGCGCCTTTTCCGCGGGACGTCAGAGAAAGAAAAGTCATCGTCGTCGAAGATATGATCGATACCGGAAATACGATGGAATTTCTCATCAAACGCCTGAAGGAACTGGGCGCGTCCGAAGTCAAAATCGCCTCCATGTTCATGAAACCCGGAAAATTTCGGAAAACATTTCCTATCGATTACTGCGGTATGGAAATATCCGATGAATTTATCGTAGGCTACGGCCTGGACTACGACGAAGAAGGACGCAATTACCCCGACATTTATCGAGTCGTTGAATAAATCGTTTCCCTGTGTCGGAAAAATCAGGACGACGCGAAAACCGAAAATTTAAAATTCCGATCGGTTCGGCAACATTCGCCGACGCCCTCGGAAAAACGTCGGGCAAAATTCGGTTTTCCCGCCTCCAATTGTCGATCCGAACGCCCGTCGTCCCAGCCGTTGATTTTTCCCCTTGGCATGTTTTGGAAACGTTTTGATAATGCGCGGCCAGAAAACGCGCCAATAAAAACGTCAAAATGTTGGAACAATTTCATTTTCACTGCCGTAAAAATGAAAAAAAGAGTTTTTAGGGGCGCCGTCTTGACAAAAAAAAGAAAAAAAATCATTTTTTTTGCCATATTAGAGAAAAATTTGCGTTCCATACTCTTGTCGCGAATGGAACACGTGATATACTATTAATGTTTGTTGAAAAATAACGGTTTCCGCAGGCTCCAATTTAGCCGAAACCTGAATAATACCAAAATTTGATTGAAATACTACCAATCAGGAGACTTCATGAATCGCCTCGCTTCTTTTTTTACGATTTTGACACTCTCCGGTCTTCTCGTGTTGACCGTGGGTTGCGGCGGTAAATCATCCCCCAAGCCAATGCCCGAAGAAAACCGGGTAGAGAAGAATATTGCTGAGAAAACAGGCCTTGACCAGAAAAAAGACTCTTCCACGCAACAGGAAACGAAGAAAAAAAAGAAGAAAAAGAAAAAGGCCGAAAAGGAAGAAGGATCTGAAGAGAAGGCCCAGGATTCCCTCCCGCCGGAACTTCAGGTCCAGGAAAAAACCCTTCCTTCCAATACGTCTCAATGGTCTGAAGAAGACTTCACATACGTGCGCACAGCGGAACCGACGCTTTTCGACATGGCGATCACGGAGCTTTCATCGCGCCTTGCCAATCCCAACGCCGCCGAGGAAGCCGCGCGTCTGCTTGCCCGTTTTGTTCAATCCGTCGTTCCGAACGCAATCGCTCAGGAACAGAAATTCACCGCGGAAGCAGAAAAACAGAAGGAGCTTGAAAAAGACGACGATTCAGAAGGCGGCAGACAAATAGATAATTCAAAACCGATTGAAATTAAATTTTATCAGCTGACGCAGAAACAGGTCGCGCAGGGAATGGGAGCGTTGGCTTCCAACACAAGCGAAACGGCGCGGAAAAGCCTCGCGGCATTTCTCGCGGGAGCTATTTTGACGGACGACAATAAAGGCGCCCTGGACGCTGTGTTCGAAGCTTACGCCGCCAAATCAGAAGAGGGGAAAATCTCTCCCGACGAAGAAAAACTCCTTCTTGATTTTCTTCTTATCCCTGAAAAAGCGGTAGAAGAAGCGGCGGAATTTGCAGAAGTGGAAGCGCCTGCGGTACAGGAAGTCGCCGCAGATGAAAACGGCAATCCGCAACGAACGAAAGACTCCCCCTACTCCAATCTTCGCGGAAATCATCCTCCAATCAGACTCGCTACGGGCAAACGAATCCAATTCCGTTTCCTGGGAGGTTCCGGGAACATCACGTCTTTTACTCATCTTGACGTTCAGAAACTGACGTTGAATAAATACTGTCCGGCGTCCTCCGCGGTCTTTCGCGCTCAAATCGCGCAAAAACTTCTCGGAGACGAAGTTCTTCAGGCGGTCGACACGCAGGCTAAACAGGCTTTTTTACTCGAGGAAGTGCTCGGCAAATTCCTCATGAAAAAAGATTTCGCCAACTGCATCGCGCAGATCATGATTTATCGCCAGCCGGAAATAGACGATTCGTGGATGGCAATCCTTGAAGAAAATCTGGTTCAAAGTCATCTTTTGCTTATGAAGCGCCATTTCAGTCTGTTC
>CAZWOV010000260.1:0-4514 GCA_964635645.1 uncultured Planctomycetaceae bacterium
AATTGCAAAAATACGTTCGTTACGGTTTAGACGGCAAAGCGCCTCGTCTACTTTTGACGTAAACAGAATACTAAGCGTCTGATTTTGGGCTATCGATTCGCGCAAATTGTCAAAGCCGATGAATCCCGAATGAAGATTAGGACGCCAACCCGCTTTCGTCCAACTGGCAAAATGGGTTTCCGGACGAAATTGAGTAAAGAGCGCGTAAACTTCAAGTGCGCCTGCCCGAAGGTTTGCGGAAATTGTTTGCGGAACGTCTGCTCGCAATGATTCAATCGTTTCACGGGAATAACGGGCCAGGCGGATGTTCTGTTCGTTCAGAAAATCATGGACCGACGGCGTTAAAAGAGCCGACTGCGGAACGATCAGGCGTTTTGCGGTTCTGGGAAGGTTTTCCACATCGCGGAGCGTCACAACCTGTTTGTCAAGCAGAAGATCTTCCGTTTTCAAACGTTGGCGTTTGGGCGCCTCCGCCGGGGGATTCGGAGAAACCATTTTCGAATCTCCCCCCTTGACCGTCTCTGAAAGCGGGGATGAAACGGAATCTGAAACTCTTCCGGAAGAAATCGCAGACGAAATGTTGGATATTTCTGGAGATTCCAGACGTTTTTCAAATGTTTTTCCGCCTGCAAATTTGGGAACGGACGCGGACGTACGAGTACGGCAAACCTCGGTTACGACGGAACGCACGAGTTTTTCGATGTTTTGAACGTCTGAAGGTTTGAGTTCCATAGCAGGGATTGAATTTTAAGGAAAAACAGGAAATTTTGAAGGTTTACTCATCCATAATGCCCGCGACAGACCAACGGGCAGGACAGTTTTTACTCTGGACCTGCTCGGCAATTAAGCTGCCGTCGCTCGTCAGGATTACGCGATCTCCGACTCGAGCGCCGATTTGCGAGTCAAGGCAGAGCTGCGGAAAACCTTCCGGCGAAATTCCGTCGAGCATCAGCGGCTGAACGATCAGCAGACGCTGACCGTCCAGGGAGGGGTGCCGAACGGTTGAAATGGCTTTGCCAATAACTTTTGCGGGAAACATGATTTGGCTTGCTCTTGAAGGTAAAGTTAAACGGGGCGAGCGGGTTATTTTCCCAAAATGTGGAGGGAATCAACCAGCGTGCAGCGTCTTGAGCGCGTGTAGACAAGCGGATTGGTAATTCCTTCGCCCGTCCATCCGGCAATAGAGTAGGAGGCGTAACCTTCGCCGCCGTTTCCAAGTCCCGCGACGCTTGCGCCGTTTTTGACGTAGATTGTCGTGTCGAGAGCCTTCCCCATTTTGGTAAGGTTCTCAATATTTTTTGAGTGCATGATTCCAGTGTGATGAAATCCATGTTCATATTTAACGGCCAGAGCGATTGCTTCGTCGACGTCTTTTGCGCGAACAAAAGGAAGGAAAGGAAGCATTTGTTCTACTGGAACGAACGGATTTGTTTCGTCCGTTTCACCGTAGAGAAGCTCCACGTTTTCCGGAATATTCCAACCCATAAGCCGTCCCATTACGCAGGGAGATTTTCCGAGAAAGTCGCGCGACGGAACAGCGTGGCGGGATTCTCCTTCGCCTACGTATGCGATTGCTTTTTCGGTGAAGGCCGCTGTTTGTTCCGGCGTAAGACGATACGCTCCGGCGCGTTCCATTGCGTCCATCGTCTGATCGAAAACGCTGTTTACGACAAAAACCTCTTTTTCCGCAAGACAGAGCAGGTTATTGTCGTATGAAGCGCCATAAATAATGGAACGCGCGGCATGGTCCAGATTGGCGGTTTCGTCAACGACGACGGGCGGATTACCGGGACCGGAAACAATAGCGCGTTTCTGCTGACGAAGCGCTACGCGACCGACTGCCGGACCGCCGGTAACATTAATTAGAGAAACAAGCGGATGCGCGAACAGCTTTTCCACGTATTCAACCTTCGGTTCGGTCAGAATCGTCAGAAGATTATCGATACCGATTGCTTCATAGATAGCCTGATTGAACATTTTGACGCCGAGGCTGGCGATTTTTTTACCGCCGGGGTGGGGGCTGAAGACAATCGTATTGCCGGCGGAGATCATGTTGATCGCATTGCACGTAATTGTCGGCAGGGAGTGCGTAACGGGCGAGACGGCCGCAATGACTCCGTAAGGCGCGTACTCGACGACCGTCAGGCCATAGTCGCCGCTGAAACATTCGCTGCGAAGAAATTCAATACCGGGGGTGACGCGCCCAACGCCCTGCTGCTTTTCGATTTTATGGTCGAGACGCCCGATTTTGGTCTCTTCCATTTCAAGCGTTCCAAATTCAACGGCGTTTGAATTAGAAACGTTTCGAATGGCGTCAATGGCCATACGGCGTTCCGCAATGGATTTTTTTTCCAGCTGCTCAAACGCGGTACGGGCGGCCTGAACGGCGTCGTCGAGATCTGTGAATTGGCCGAATTTACCGGCGAAAGAACGAGTTGGCGCCGGCGGATTGGCCGTTCCGCCCATTTGCTGAAGGACCTCGGCTACAATTTTACTGATGGTATTTTCGTTAATATTCATCTTGTTTCTTCTGATCTTTCAAATAGTATTTCGCCTTCCGACGTAACCGGACGGCGTCGCGTCTGAATGCCGGTCGATAATTAATAAGCCCTGCTTTTGTTTCTAATTACGATTTAATGGGTCCGAATTAAGTCTATCTTTGAAAAACGACTTTTCCGCCCATATTTACCGTATCGACGATACCAATGGTGACGGCGTCGGTCGGAATCGGTTTTGTTTCTGGAGTCATGCGCGCGCTTGACCCTTGACAGACCATAACAAAATCTCCTTCACCGGCTCCCAGAGTATCGAGCGTAATGAGAGTCCGTCCTGTCGGAATGAGGGAATCCTGAGAGTCGGGGGCTACGCGATAGGCTTCCACGACGAGAAGTTTCCATCCGCGCAGCGAGTCGAGTTTTTGCGTAGCGACGGTTGAACCGACGATTTTTCCAATAAACATGTTGAAATATGGTTAAATTTCGTATAAATTCATGGGAAACGGGAACATGGAAGTCTCCGATAATCAGGCGTTTTTCAGAGCTTCAACGGTTTGACGCGCGACGATGATTTCTTCATTCGTGGGAATAACGCGAATCTGAATTCTACTGTTTTCGGCGGAAATAAGAGCTTCTTCCGCGCGGCACGACTGATTTTTTTCAGGATCGAGAACGATTCCAAGTTCTTCCAGATTACGGCAGACCATCTCCCGAATACGCGGCTGATTTTCACCGATACCGCCGGTGAAAACGATTAAATCCGCGCCGCCAAGTTCAACGAGATAGGCTCCAAGGTAACGGCGAATATCAAAAACATAGACGTCGACGGCGCGCTTTGCTTTGGAATTTCCTTCGTCCACCGCCGCCAGAATATCCCGGATATCGGTTCCGGCGCCGCCGCTTAAACCGAATAGTCCGCCCTGTTTTCCGAGTAAAGCAAGAATTTCTTCGCAGGATTTTCCCATTCGTTTCATCAGGCGAGGCAGGAGATATGGGTCGAAATCTCCTACGCGATTATTCTGCGGCAAACCGCCCTGGGGACTTCCGCCCATACTCGCGGCGCGGCTTTTTCCATTTTCGATAGCGCAGATTGAACTGGAACCGCCGAGATGACAGGAAATGATACGGAGATTTTTCCGACCAAGGAGTTCCGCCGCGCGAACGGAAATGAAACGATGACTGGCGCCATGGAAACCGAAACGTCGAATTTGATATTTTTCAATCCATTCGTCCGGAACGGCATAGAGGCGATTTGCTTCTGGAATATCGGCGTGGAAACCCGTTTCAAAGGCCGCGACAAGCGGAACGTTTGGAAGAAGAGAGCGCAACTGTTTCATTGCCGCGATATATGGCGGATTGTGCGCAGGGGCGACGTCGACCATTTCTTCCATTGCTTCAAGGATATCGTCCGTTACGATTTGAACTCCGGTTACGCGTCCGCCGTGAACCGCTTTGAATCCGATACCGGCGACTTCCGAGGAATTTTTCAGACAGCCGACTTCTGGTGAGGTGAGCTGCGCCAGACATTGCCGAACGGCTTCGCCGTGATTGGGAATGAAACATTCCTTAACGAATTTTTGACCATTCGCTTCAACTTCAACCGGACTTACATTTTCGCCGATTCGTTCAATACGTCCTTTGGCGAGCTGATTTTCGTTCGCCATGTCGTAGAGGCGGTATTTGAAGCTGGTTGAGCCGATATTGGCGACGAGAATTTTCATGAGTTTTCTCCCGAAGAGAAGTAAATGGACGAAAAATCCGGCGGATCCATAGATAAACGGGGACCCGCGAAAATTCGGATATTTACGTTGGCTTTAGTCGATAAACGCCTCGATCAGC
The DNA here is from genome assembly GCA_964635645.1 of uncultured Planctomycetaceae bacterium. Classification (GTDB taxonomy): domain Bacteria; phylum Planctomycetota; class Planctomycetia; order Pirellulales; family Thermoguttaceae; genus RGIG3701. The sequence goes on from CAZWOV010000260.1 coordinate 4,335, forward strand.
CCGGCGGCAGGCCGCGGAATGATGTGGCTGGAGACCAATTCGCCAGTTTGCGAAGCCGCGGCGGCGCCGGCTTCAATTGCGGCGCGGACGCTTCCAACGTCTCCGCGGACGACGGCAGTAACAAAGGCTCCGCCGATATTAATTTTTTTCAGAACGTCGACATTGGCGGCTTTCGACATG
>CAZWOV010000261.1:0-4499 GCA_964635645.1 uncultured Planctomycetaceae bacterium
TTCCGGAGCCGCCTCATCCCCCGTTACAATAAAGTCCAGCGCGCCGCCGAAACGTAATTTTCCCGTTTATGAAAACCGCCTTCAGGACCGACTCTGGATGTGGGGACACGATACCGGCGCATACGACGGTCCGGGAAATCGCTACAATATCCCCGTCAGCGAGTCCATCAGCATGGCGGACGCTATCCGCTTCATGGAAATTCCAAATGTCTGCGTCATTCGCGGAGGAACGCCCGGCCCGGAATACCGAAAACAGTTTAAGGACGTCAAACGCCTGACCTGGAATCTCTCCAGCGGTTCCAACCAGTCGTATTACGAGCTGCGCGAATATGATTTCGGACTCCTTGACGAAATGCCAAATCTGATCGGATTCGATCTGGACGACTTCTTTCGCAACGGCCAGGACCAGACGGTTCAGACCTCCGCCGGGGAACGCGTCGTAAGTCCAGGGGCGCTTTCGTTGGATGAACTTCACGAACTTCAGACGCGAATGAAAAATTATTCCCGTCCTCTGGACCTTCGCGCCGTTCTCTATTCCGCGCAACTCAAACCCTCTATCGCTCCCGCGATGGAAATCGTAGATACCGTCGCATTCTGGACCTGGTGCGGAACCGACCTTCTGAACCTTGAAGAGAATTTCAGAAAATACCGCGAAATAGTTCCGACAAAACCAACGCTTCTCGGCGTCTATATGTGGGATTTCGGCAACAGAAAACCGATGGAGCCGTCTTTCATGGAGAGCCAGTTAAAGGTTGCCTTAAACCTGTTTAAAAACGGCGAAGTGGAAGGGCTCGTTTTCCACTGTACTCCGTTATGCAATAAAAACCTTGAAGCCGTCGAGTATTCTCGGCAGTGGATCCAGAAACACAGGAACGAAACCCGATAGGAAAATCAAAATAGAAATTTAACCCAAACGATAAATCAAAACCATAAACGCAAAAGGACTCCGCCGTTTGCCGGTTCGAGAGTCCTTTCTCCGTTTTCACCCGCATTTTCCCCTTTGCCGTAATAAACGAGAAAGTATTCAAGCGTTAAACCTCTATCTTCTGTCGATACTTCTGATAAATCTTTTTTGATTGTGCATGGAAATCGCTAAAATTCCTCTAAACAGTACTAAAAATTAATCTTTTTCCAAAATTCTGAACTTTTTAAAAAGTTTTCTTGCGTATTGCAAATGAACTACCGATAAACCCTATATCAAATAAAAAATTTAAAGAAATCTGTGTTTTCGTTTTTTTCTGCTCAACTTTAAGGGCGGGTTGTGCCGATTTTATTAGTAAGTTGATGATGAATGCAATTTATCAACGGATTAATGAAAGCGGCTGATATGGTTTCTTGCTGTGTTTTCCGTCTTTTCATTTTCAAAAATCCCCTGTTCCAATTGACCCGGATTCTGTTTTACACACGTTTCATCCCGTGCAAAACAGCCGTCCGCGCCGCAGACGCTCCAATTTCACGATATCCAAAATGATGAAGTAAAATTCCAGATGAAATTTTATCGCAAAATCTTGCAAAATCTTTGGGTATTATGAAACGACGCCGTTCTCTGGCTTCTGGAACATTGCGAATCGGTCGATATCGTTTCGTCCTTTCCGATATTTTACGTTTGGGTTTCCTGCCGTCCGCGCGGAAATTTCCTTAATAAAACGGGCGTTCGAAAGTATTCCATTTGCCCAAAAGTTTTTATTTGGATTATGAACGAGTCTGCTCCTGAAACAATCGTTCATAATCCAAATAAAGCTCTCTATTGGGCGCGGGGGAAGCTTTCGCGATCAGAGAGAATTTCCGTTTGCGGCATAACCCGAACTGCAACGTTTTTTCGACCTGCCAATATTTAAAACCAATTCAAAATCAGAACGGCGGAAAACGTTTCTGCCCGGAGTTCCGATTCATTGTTTTGGTAAAGAACATTCCGCAGTCGTTTAAAATCCCGGCGTTTCCGCATTTCGTTCCAATTCTATGGACAAACTCCGTCCATCGACAGTTTATTTGCGGAAAGCGCCGCGCCGACTCCAATTCCAGGGGAAAGACTCCCCGGGTTTTGGACGGAAACGCAGTATTTACGCATGGTAAATCTGCATGCAGATCTTATTCCAAAGTAATCTGCAATACAAAATTGTCGGAAACTCCATACGTATTTCCGCCTTTTGAGAAATACGCCGTTCATGGAAATCGCCTGATCACACCTGTTTTTCGGCGCTAAAGGCGTTCCGAATCAAAAAGATAAAAAGAATTTCATCAGGATTTTGTTTCATTGTTTGCGTTTTCTCTATTCGTTTCGAGAAAATACAGACAAAATTCAACTATCCCAAGCAAAAAATTTTGAAAGAGAAAGTTCGACTATTCTTTTTCAATCCCCAATCGTCTTTTTCCTGAAGTATGGAAGCGAATGGAAAAAGATCAGTGAAAAACCTTTTGCGAGATGTGAACGTCTCTCCTCGGAGGGAATCTGCCGACCCGGCGGAAAACGGGAAACGTTCGCCTCCTCCCTAACGTCATGAAAGCGGTATCGGCCGGTTCGGCTCTGTTTTCGGCAGAGACCGTTGCAGACGGAGTCTGAATCGTCGTTTCAATTTCACTTTAAAACCTGAAATTGATTCAAAAACGTTTCGGCGAACCAAACCGTTATTACGGCTTTTTCATGAAGTTAATCAGGCAAGCAGATCGCGATCGGACAAGAAATCTTTAAACATGGAGGAATCAATGGTTGCTGTCAATTCCAATTCGGAAGCTGTCGCACAGTGGTGGGAAGAATACAAAATGGATCCGCAGAACAAAAACACGAGAAATCTGCTGGTGGAAAACTATCTTCCGCTTGTGCGTTACCATGCGCAGAAAGTATGGCAACGTCTTCCAGACGGAGTGGAACTTGATGATCTTGTCTCGGCAGGCGTTTTCGGCTTGATGGACGCTATTGACGCCTTTGACTTAACGCGAGACGTAAAATTTGAAACTTACTGCGCTCCCCGAATTCGCGGAGCAATGCTTGATGAATTAAGAAATATGGACTGGGTTCCCCGTCTGGTTCGCACCAAGGCGAAACGAATCAACGAAGCGACGAAAGAACTGGACGACAAACTTGGCCGAAAGCCGACGGATGAAGAGTTGGCGGACTATCTGGGCGTTTCTGCCGATGAATTTGAAAAAATGGCGAAGGACGCCAATACGGCGAGCGTCGTCAGTCTGAACAAAAAATGGTGCGAAACCGACGGTTCGAAAGAAGTTAGCGAACTGGACGTACTGGAAGATCAGCGCGGAGAAGATCCGACGAGCAGACTGCAAAAAATCGACACAATGCGTCTGGTCACCAGGGGGTTAAAACGGAACGAACGTCTGATTCTTCTGCTCTATTACTATCAGGACATGACGATGAAAGAAATCGGAACGACGCTCGATCTGAGCGAAAGCCGCGTCAGCCAGATCCACAGCAGTATCGTTCAGAGGCTTCAGGGAACTTTAAGCGAACGAAAACCGGAATTTACCGTTTGACGTTTTTCTGAAACGGAAAAACAACCGGGTCCACCCGAAAAACATTCTGAATTTATTTTATCGCCTCTCCCCGGCAAGATAAAAACAACGAAAAACGGCGCCGCGCCGCAAGACCGGCGCCGTTCTTTTTTCTCCCAGTCCGCGCAAAACCCTTTCTCGATACTGAAAATTAAACCGCGGAACAAAAATTAAAAACGCCCTCTTGAATTTCGCCCGATATCGTGTATAATAAATTTACGATACCGTCCGTAGGAACGACAGGAAAGCGAGGCGCTATATGCTTATTGCACTAAACGAGTACGCAAAAATACATAATCGAAGCGGCGACGCATTACATAGGCTCGCCGAAATCGGCGCTTTAAAGACCGCGCAAAAAACAGGACAAAACTGGGTAGTTGATAGCGAAGAAGAATACCCGATAAAAAAACAAACAAAAAAGAAATCCTCTCGAATCACCGTTGCATCGTTGTTCTCGGAATGCGGCGGTATGGATTTGGGGCTTATCGGCGGATTTGAGTTTTTAGGAACTCAATATGATAAAACGGGATTTGAAATCGTATGGGCAAATGAGATTAGTCCTGCCGCATGTAAAACATATCGGGAAAACTTTGGCGATTACATAATTGAAGGAGATATTAGCGAACATATTAACAGCTTGCCTAAATCAGTTGATATTGTTGCAGGCGGATTCCCTTGCCAGGATATTTCAATTAACGGGAAAATGCTTGGCGTTAACGGACAAAGAAGCAGTCTATATACATACATTGTCGAAGCCGTAAAAAAGACCCGTCCTAAAGCGTTCATTGCAGAAAATGTCGGCGGCCTTTTGCTGAAGCAGAACGAGTATTCGCTCAATAAAATCCTCAGCGATTTCAATTCGCTTGGGTACAATCTTCATTATCAACTCTATCATGCCGAAGAATACGGCGTGCCCCAAACAAGAAAACGTGTGATTTTTGTTGGAACAAAAAAAGGATTGCCGGAGTTTATTCCTCCTCAGATTTTGGAAA
>CAZWOV010000262.1:0-4492 GCA_964635645.1 uncultured Planctomycetaceae bacterium
GGAAACCTGCCTTCCGGAAAATATGCCGGTCGCAGAAAATGAATTTCGAAAATACGGTCTGGTCATTCTCTCTAATATTCCAGGAAGTCGAATTCCGCAGGGAACGATGAACGCGCTGGACCGCTTCGTATCCGATTGGGGCGGCGGACTTCTGGTTATCGGCGGAGATCAGGCCTTCACATCCGGAGGATATCAGGGCGCGCCCATTGAAAAACTGCTTCCGGTCTTTTGCGTTGAAAACAAAGAACGCCCGCGGGAAAGTCTGGCTCTGGCTTTAGTCGTAGACCGGTCCGGATCGATGGAAGGCGAAGCGATCGCGCTGGCTCGCGACGCGGTCAAGGGAGCCATGAACGTTTTGGGCGAACAGGATCTTGCCGGAGTTCATATTTTCGCAGACGCCAGCGGATGGGTCGTCCCTTTCTGGAAAATGACGCCCCAAAATAAAAAAATTGCTTTTGGCGCGATCGATCAAATCACGGCCGTCAGCGGAACAAATATGAATCTTGCGCTTGAAAAGGCGGTTCGAGCGTTGACCGATATTTCTGCCGAACGAAAACACATTATCGTCATGACCGACGGTATCTCCGTGCCCGCCGATTTCATGGCGACAGCGCGTAAAATAAGAGAAGCGGACGTCACCCTCTCCACCATCGCGCTGGGAAACGGCGCCGAACCAAAACTTCTCGCAGATCTCGCTCAAATTGGACGCGGAAACGCCTACGTTTGCGTTGAGCCAAATTCCATGCCGCAAATATTCGCGGTGGAAACGGCCTCCGCCGCCAAAATAGGCGTCGTCGAGGGACGAACGCCGGTAAAACAGATTTCTTCCATACCCGGATTCCTAAACTTCAATTTCACCAAAGTTCCACCGCTTCTCGGCTATGTTCAGACGGTTGCCAAACCGGAATCCAGAGTCATTTTCGCAACGGAATCCGAAGATAAAACTCAAGCCGACGACCCGATTCTGGCCTGGTGGAAATGCGGACGCGGCAAAGTCGCGGCCTTCACGTCGGACATGGAATCTCCGCAATGGCTTCAAACCTGGCGCGCCGGTTGGCCGGACTTCGAAAAATTCTGGGGCCGACTGGTTTCTCACGTCATTCGCAAAAATGAACTGGAAGATTTTCGAATCCAAACAGGATTTCACAGAGACTGGCTAAACGTCGCGCTGACTGCTCCCGACGGAAAAACGCTTGACGGAATACCGGAACTCATTCTGGGAAAAGACGAACCAATACGGCTTCTTCCTGTTGCACCCGGAGTTTACGGCGCTCGAACCAAAGTTGAACCCGGTAAAAAAACCGACTTAACGATTACCGCCTCAGTGAATGGAAAACCGCATTCCTGGGCGGCGACTACCGTTCAGTCGTTTACGGACGAATTTCGTCCGAATCGGCAAATCGACGCAAACGACGCTCTCGAAAAAATTGCGCAGGAAACAAACGGATCGTTGAATCCCGATTTCGCTTCGCTCTTTTCCGTTGGAAAACCCGAACCGAACGCGCCGTTCGTTCTTCAGACTTTTCCCGCGTGGCGTTTCTTCCTCCTCCTGGCGACATTGGTCTGGATTACGGAGTTAGGAGTAAGACGCGCGAAAAGTTAAATTCTTCCGAAACGATAAGGTCTTTTCAAAAATAAACGCAACCCTTAAATCTGGGTTGCGTTTGTTTTTTCTATTCGCGAAACGCCGTGAAACAAATGCTGATACGCATAATAAAAACGCCGTCGGCCCCAATCGTTTAATTTCATCCCGACTCTCGACGCCGTCCGGCCTTATTCGAATCCGGTTTCTCTTACGTCAAAGAACGGAAATTGTTTCAAAACGAATTACCTTAACCAGACTTCATGTTTTTCGCCAATCAAATTCGCAAACGCCTCCTGAACACGAATATTTTGTTCCGGCGAAGTCAGAAAAACACGGTGTTTTCCATTCGCTTCTTCCGTAAATTGCGTTCGTCCGTCGTCCAAAACGGTTACTCTGCCGCGGGGTGAAAGAGTAAAATAGTTTCTTTCGCTCTCCGGACGCAGAACAAAAAGAACGCTCGTCAAATCCCACCCAGGCCGCGCATGATCGGGCTTTGCCATACCGCAACTCCGACACCACGCGCAGTATGAATCCCATAAGATATTGGGGTTCGGCTTTTTCAGATCATTCTGAAGACTGCAGACGGAAAGACGTATCGCGTCGCCGGTTTCAAAACCGCTGAAAACAATTTCCCCCGGCCATTCCGCGCACACCTTTTGGGCGGCGGGAATATCAAAAACGATATTGTGCTCGCAATGCGCGTTCCACTTCGGATTCTGAAACCCGAACGCTCCTCCCATAACAGAAAGAAGGCGCACTTTCCGCGCGGCCAGTTCCCGACCGCTAAGAGGCGAAATATCGTCCGGCCCGGACGCCAGAAGCGCGGCCGCATTCGTAGCTTCGCCAACTTGAATCCAGACGATTGAACGATCCTTCGCATTCGCAAGAATACGGCGCAGAAGAGGAAGCGGCTTTTCCGCGGGTTTTGAATCCCACGGATAACGGAGAGAACCATTCTCATTCTTCATGCCAAGAATCTGGTCCGAATAATGCCCGGCGCCGTTCGCGGGCGAATCAAGGTCCGCCGCAACCGGAATCCAGGGATGAAAGTATTCCCGATTCAAAAGACGCGCATACTCCAAAGAATTTCCACGGCAACGGGAGATCGTAACCGCCAGAATCTCGCATTTCTTCCGCTCCATCATCGTATGAAGAATCGCCAACGCAAACGCATCGTCGATATCTCCTCCAATATCCGTATCAAAAATAACCTGAATCGGCTCGGAAGCAAGGTCGCGGACGTCAAGCAAATCTTCCGCAAAAATCAGACGAAGCGGCAAAAGACAAAACGAAAACAAAAAAATAAAAACAAACGAACGATAAACGGTCATAAAAACTCCATTCCGCCAAAAGACGCTATTCCAGAACAAAGCGGTAAAAAAAACGGCGCAGACCTTTCGCCCTGCGCCCAAACGCTTTAATTTTCAATCGTTACGGCCTCGCCGTCGTTTCGTACCCCCAGACGATAGTGCGTTTCCTGATCTATCGAATAGGAAATACGCTGCGTAGAGCCGTCGCACATCGACATACCGAACGCCCCGGCATGAGGGCTGCCGAATCTCATGGAATATTCGTCGTAGTTCGCGCGATCCTGAACGGGAGTCGCTCCCGACGATTTGTACGTAACGCGGCAACTGTCGCAGTCGGCGCCTACCCATATCCCATTATCGTCGCACGAAGAACCGGCGGTTTCGTAAGTTGAAGTCTGAACGTATTTCTCGCCGAAAAGATACGTATTCGTCGTTCCGTCACGAATTAACCCAAGCGTCGCTTCGCTGCATGAAAAAATCGTTCCGTCCGCTTTCTGCGTCGGCCAGCTGTTATTTCTTGAGTATTCGTTTGCCTTCGAATAAGACTCCGGATAATATCTTGCTTCGCTCGGATTCGCAACCTTTCCGCCGTAATTTCCCGCATAGTCGGATTTCGCCACCATGCACGTACCGCCTGTTTTCAGTCCGGCGGAATTTGCGTTTACCAACGAATCGTTAGCGCCGGGATAGATCTTGGCCGTTCGCCGGGAAGGACAATTGAAAACATTGACCGGCATTTGGAGAACCGCCGTCGCTTTCTCCTTATCCGGAGTATCTTTCTGACCGTTGGAAGAATACTGAAAAATAGCGTCCTGTTCCAGAAACGGCAACAACGAGAACGTCCACCCGCCCGGCTGATGACGATTCATTCCGCGATCCGGATCGCCGGTAAAAGACCAGGTCCATCCTCCGGAAGGAAAATACTTCGTTGAAGATTCATGATTCAGCGCCGCAAGAGCCAGGTTCTTCAGATTATTCGAACACTGCATCTGACGCGCCGCTTCGCGCGCCTGCTGGACCGCGGGGAGAAGAAGGCCTACCAACATCCCGATAATAGCAATAACCACCAGAAGTTCAACGAGAGTAAAGCCGTTCGAAATCTTCATCGTTTTATTTTTACGTCCGTTTCCCGGTTGAACAATCAAAACAACGTCCATATTCCCCCCCTGAACCGGCTCTGAATTGAGACAAAAACAATTCAGAGCCGCGCTTTCAAAATTCAATAACAATAAAAAACAGCGTCAAATGCAGTTACTTCAAAATTTGAGCCAGAATATCGTCTTTGGAAATTCCTTCCGCCTCTCCGCGAAAATTCAGAAAAATTCGATGACGCAAAGCCGGTACGGCCAGCTTTAACAGATCGTTTTTCGTTACGTCAAGTCTCGCCTCAATCGCCGCGGAAAATTTAGCGGCCAAAACCAACGCCATAATACCGCGCGGCCCAATTCCGTAACGAACGTAATCCTTCACCGCCGACGGGGCGGTTTTACTCGACGGCTGCGACGCCTCTAGAATAGATACGCACCAGGCGCACAATTCGTTCGAAATTGCGACATTTTTAATAACGTCGCGCATTTTCAAAATTCGCGAACCATCC
>CAZWOV010000263.1:0-4461 GCA_964635645.1 uncultured Planctomycetaceae bacterium
CCGGAAAAACTCCGCTTCGCCGCAAAAACAGAACGCAGAATTTATTCAGGCCGTCTATTCTATCAAAATGCTGGGCAGGTCCCTCCTCCTGGAAATCGTCTGTCCCGGCTCTGAATCGCTGAAAGCCGCAAATATCGTCTACGGATCTCTGGATTTAAACGACGTTTCCAGCGCGAAACTCGTCTCTATTCCCTACGCTACCTACGCTTATTCCGGCAAAAATCGCCCGCAGGCGGTTTCATTCCGTGATTCTGAGTCTCATCCTCTGTTTCTGATGGGGAATACCGACTGGTATCTCGGCAACGGAAGCGTCGTCTATTCCTATTCAAGAAAAGAGAAGAATCGACTATTCTTTAACGACGGAGTACGCTATCTGCCCAAAACAGACGGTAAACGCAACCGTTGCCGGGAACGTTTTTTCGTGACGGTCAGTCCCCATTTTGAAGAAGTTCTTCCGTCGATCCCCAATCCTCCGTCTCCATGGATATCTCTTTCCGGCTCAAAACAATGGCACGCGAGAGGCGCCGGCAATCGTGAAGCGGATCGAATGTTCTGGTTCAACATCTGGCGTCATGGAGTTCGCGACCTGATTGTCGTCGACCATGAAGTCGGCTGGCGCGACGGCGGCGAAAGCTTCACATTCCGAACCAAAACAGCCCCGGGAAAAGGTGGAGACGAAGGACAACGTCAATTTTCTGAATTCATGAACAATGAATTGGGATACTATTACGGGCCGTACAATAACTTCACTGATTTTGCGCCGGTTAATCAATTCTGGAATACGGATATTCCATCGCGTACTTCCGACGGACAATTTCAACCATCCTGGCCGCGTTGCTACGCCCCCAAACCCGCTTTAGCCGTCGAATACTGTGAAAAATTAACTCCCATCAATCAGAAGAAATTCAATTTCAGTTGCGGATACTGCGACGTCCATACGGCAATCTCCCCCTCCGACCGAGTCGATTACGACGCGCGGGTACCCGGAGCCGGAACCTGGGCCGGCGTATTTTATTCTTTTGGCGAAATTATGCTTCTACAGAAAGAAGGATGGGGAGGACCGGTCTTTTCCGAAGGACCAATGCACCATTTCTACGCAGGTCTCAACGATGGAAGCTACGCGCAGGACAGAGGCGCGGAAATCCCCTATTCGCCTTGGCTGGTCGACTACGACCTCCTCAAAATTCATCCGTTAAGTACGAACATCGGTATGGGAAGAATCGACATGTTCTTCAATTCACGAAGTATCCTTCATGGGAAATCCCGGGAAGAACGCGACGCCCTCATCGACCGTCTTTTCGCCGCTACTCTCGCTTTCGGTCATCCCGGCTACTTCACTTTCGACGCGGGATTTGAATCCGGATGGCGCGGTTATTTCGGCTCGATTGCGCTCCAGAAGCGCTTCACGCAATGCCAACCGGAATGGATTCGCTACGCCGATGAAAACGGAAACCTTCATTCGACCTCCGACGCCATCGTAAACGACGTCGTTCAACGTTCGCAAGTCGTCGTAAAATACCTTGACGGGACCGTCGTCTGCGCAAATGGAAGTCCCCGCAAAAACGAAATGATGGAAACCCGCGTTGACGGCCATTCCGTTACTCTCCCTCCTACGGGCTACTGCGGCTGGACGAAAGACGGACGCGTCTTTACTTTCTCCGGCCTTCAGGATGGATCCCGATGCGATTACTCCTTTTCCCCCGACCATATTTTTCTGGATGGACGCGGAAAACTTCAGAAATTTCCGTTCGCGCACGGTTCCGGAGCGGGAGTTTGTCTGAAAAAAGACGAAACGCACTGGGAAATCATTACCCTCGAAAAAGCTGAAATTGGTTTCCGAATTCCGAATTTCGAAAAATTAAACCAAAATAATTTTTCTTCCGCCGATTATTCTCAAAATATCAAGTCAGAAGCGACGGCTTTTAACTTTGAAGGCAAGGAACTCGGAAAAACCAAAGTTGCCCAGAGCCGCGGCTACTTTTACGTTGAGCCAATGGAAAACGCGTTCTCCTACGTCGTCGAAATAACCGAAAAATCCGAGTTTGATCGTGCGCCCGACTCTTCCCAATGGCGCGTCGTTCCAGGACAGAAAATCCGTCTGACCTTTGACGGAAAACTGGATCCGCGCGAATTTACGATTCCAGACGATCTCGTTCCTTCGACGCGATATTGGCTTAACGTCGATGGAAAACGCATTGATTTCCTGATTTCCGATCTCTGCGCCGTTAACGTTCATTCGGAAACGCAGGATACGGTTACTCTTAAGATTACGCCGTTTCAGATCGACGCAAACGAAATTTCCCAAACCGCCGCGAAAACCTCGACGTTTTTTGTAACGTTCAACGGTCGAAAATACGAACCGGATCAAAATTGTCTCGTTTCCATTCCTCTCCCCGACCAGGAAATGAATGTTCCTTTTATTCACGACGTCGTCGTCCATTCCGGAACGTATTCCCAAAAATTTCTCATTCAAACGAAGCTTTCCAAAGAATCAATACCGATTCCATTCGACATGAGCCAGTACGTTGCCAAAATGGAATTTCGCGGAAAACCCGCTTCAAGCAATTTTGGGAAAAGCGGCGCGGCCGTCCTCTTCAGTAAAACCAATCCGTGCGGCGGCGTCGAACGCCCCGGTTTCTTCACTCATCCGCCGTATCTCGGCGGCGTCGGCAGAGTTTTCCTCGATTACGAGACGGATCTCCCCAAAGACTTCCCCGTTTCTCTTTCCGCTTTTGTCGGTAAAAAAGACGGATGCGACGTTGGAGACGGAATCTGGTATCGGATAGCGCTGCTCGAAAGCGTCGCCGACAAATCAAATACCGACGAAAAAACATCCGAAAAAACAGATTCAGAAAACGAATCCGATTCCCTGAAAGAAACTATTCTGGCAGAAGTTTCCGTTAATTCGCACGTTTGGACGCCAATTACCGCCGATTTGCAGAAATGGCGTGGAAAACGGGTGCGAATCCGGCTGATTTCCGACTGCGGTCCTCAAAATAACACGCAGGGAGACTGGGGACAATGGGGCGATATCCAATTAATTGCAAACGAAAAACAAACCGTCCGAAATTCACAGATTATTTCACCCCTGTTCGCCAACATGAAATCAACGGAGAAAACCCAGTCCGTTCCGGAAAAAAAAATGCGCGCAGCCGTTAAGGGATGGCTTTGTTATTGCGGAAAAGGCCTTGCCGCCCGCGACCCGCGACCTGTTCATGCGTTCCTTAACGGGGTTGCTCTCGGCCTGTTGCTCCCCGCTCACGGGAATGAAAGCAAAGGAATCTTTTCCGAAGAAGTCCGCCTCTGCTTACCTCCCGAAGCGATCTCGAAACTGCGCAAAAACAACCTGCTGGAAATTCAAAATCCGTTTGGAGACTGTTTTTGCGCAAAAAACTTCCGAATTCTTCTGGAATTTCAGGACGGAAAAACGGTTTCTTCACTCCTGAACGCATCGGCGTTTACTCATCCGGGCTGGTGGCTTCATGCTGAAGGAAATCGAATACCGGAAAAAGAACCCGTCCTGATTCCAATTTCTATGGAATAAAATTGGTTCACTCAAGAAACGCCTGAAAAAACGCCGCGTTTTTGAACGCGGCGTTTATCTTTTTTCATTTCAGGATACGCTTCTGAAAATAAAAACTATTCGGCAACCTGTATTTCAGTACTTAAATTGCAAATATTTTCCGGAACAACTTCCGCAGTTTCATTCAAAGCGTTACGCAAAGCGCCTAATGCAGTAAGAATGCCAATCGCCATAATTGTTGAAATAATAATCCATTCAAAAGTCAATGATCCGCGACGTTTGTGTTTTCCGTTCATCTTTATCCCTGAAAACATTACTAATTGTTACCAATATTTTCAATAACCCGTCCGTTACCGTCCACCGGTCTGATGAACTCCGCGTCAATATTCTGAACAACGTTGATCGTATCGTCTATTTCACCCAGAAACGCATTTCGTACGGCAACCAATCCGCCAATAACGCCAATCGTAAGCGCTACGCAAACCAAAATCCACTCAAACGCTAGAATTCCGTTTTTCTTCTGAATTCTTTTCATGAACCTCACCAGCCTTTCATTCAAACGGAGAACAGAATTTGTTAAAACGTCAGCTGCCCGTCTGACTTGCCTGACTTGCCGCAGTATTCAGATTTTCCACGCTTGTTGTCAAATCGTCCAGTTTTCCCACAATTGAATTACGCAACGCTCCAAGACCGCTGATAAGACCGATAACCAACAACGTCGTAATGACGATCCACTCAAACGAAATAGAGCCGCGTTTTTTCTGAGATTTATTTTTCATAAAATTTCCTTCCCATAACGCTCATTATGGAATTAAACGTCGACATATCCGGCGCATTTCGGATTTTCTGTCAATAATCTAATGATTAATCGGTTTTCTTTTTCCTTTATCCTCAATAAAAAAAGCAAGGCGCTAAAACCTTGCTCATTTTACGCATAT
>CAZWOV010000264.1:0-2082 GCA_964635645.1 uncultured Planctomycetaceae bacterium
CGCGAATTTTTTGCGATACCGGAGGTTTGTTTTCTTAATTTGCGGGAAAAATGCGGAAAAAGTCCCCCCCCCTCGACGAAACGATTGTTCCGCGTTAGAATAAAAGAGAATTAATTCGTTCATTCGTCCTGAAATCGAAATCCGCGTTTTCGGGCCGAAAACGTTCCGTCTCCGTCTTCGATATCTCTTATTTTTCCGGCAGAAAGGATCCGCCATGAAAATAAAAGCGATTTTTATTCTGTTTCTTTTTTCCGTCCAATTCGCGTCGGCTCAGGACAATTTGATTGAAAAACAGGCTCAAAAGTTTACGTCGGAATTTTCTGTTCGTCTCGAGGATGGGAGCGCCTCGCCGCAGGACCTGATCGATTGTCAAAATTTCCTGAAGACGGCTCCGAATGAAGAGACCCGGCGTTCATTTCTGCTTCTTGCGGCGCGTTATCATCGAAAAATCGCGCAAAATCCGGCTTTGTGCGTCGAAACGCTTCTACCGACGATCGATATTTTGGAAACCAATTCGGCGTCAAAAGATCCTGAAAAAATCAGTCTGAATTCATCCTTGAGTATTGCGCCTCCTGAAAAATGGCAGTTGAATGCAGAAAATGCGCTTTGCGCGATAGAAATAGCGAACGCTTTTTTGGACATGGGACAAACCGAGCTGGCGTTACGGGTTATCGACCGCGTCGGACGTGAATTTTCAGACGAATCACGTGTTCTTGCGGCGGAGACGGGCGGCGATATTTATGTGAAAATGAAGATGAACGAACGCGCCTTTGGATTTTATTCGTTCGCTCTGAAAGTTCTTGAAACGCTGAAAACAGAGACGTACGAACCGGAGGAAGGCGAACGCGTTTTTCTTACGGACGAACAGGCCGTTCTGAAAAATCGGATTGGAAAAAAACTCGATAACGTTCGGAAGCAAATGAACGCGGACCAATACGGACCGGACTGGGCGGCTTACCGCGACGCCAGAGAAAAGGAGTTTGGGAAAGAGCTTTTAACGGCGTACTATCTGTACGGTAAAGCGGTTAAAAACTATCCGGAAACGATTTATGCCGAAGCGTCGCGTTGTTATCAGATCATACTTTTAACAAAATTTTCAGACGCGGAAAATATTGAAAACTTTTCTGATATATTACAAAATAAACAAAAGAAATTAAATGAGCTGCGCTTGAAATTTCAGAATGCTCAAAAGAATAAAAATGAAGCTAAAATACAGGAATATCAAACAGAAATCGAAGAATTAGAGTCGTTCATTGAAATTGCGGCAAATCTTCCGACGGGATTAAAGGCGTTGGAAACGGCGGAAAAAATGGCTGACGAGTTTATTTCGGCCGACGAAACGGGGCTTTACCGCGGCGAGGTCATGCTGGAAATCGGCCTTGCCCGATTAAATACTTTCCTCGACGCGGCTCGGGCGGAAAAATGGTTGAAGCGGTCTCGGGACTGGTTTGAAAAGGTCCGCCGTCTTGAAGATCGATTGAATAAATTTCAGGTTCCGGACAAATCCGCCGCCATTTCCCGACCTCCGCAGACGGAGCGCGTTCAGGACCCCGTCTGGCACAATATCTCCTATTCGGAGGTTGAGCCGGGACAGCTTTTTAACCGCCGCGAATGCTCCTGGTATGCGTCAAGTATGGAGAAACGCGCGGTTTCATGGCTCGGTCTGATCGCCTATGCGCGCGAAGATTACGAGAACGCCAGGAAAATCTGGGAATCGCTTTACGCGCTTGATTCTCATTTTGAGGCGGAAGATAATTCCGGCGGTTTCACCTGGTCTTATGTGAAGCGTTTTTTGTGGAATATTGATAAAAATCGAGGCGGAATGTACGCCTGGCCCGAGCAGATGAAGGCGTTTAACGAGGCTGGAATTCGTCTGCGGCTTCTTTTGGCCGACGTCGAACTTGAAATGCAGAATTACCCGCCCGCCGAGGAAAAATTCCGCAAACTCCTGAAAAATCCCGCCATTCTCCGTAATCGGGAACGATACGCTTACTGTTCCTTCGGGCTGGGCGTCGCCCTGATGTATTTACGGAAGAAACAGGAAATGGAACAGATATTCGTGCAGTTTCTTCCCGGTCAGAG
>CAZWOV010000264.1:2182-4435 GCA_964635645.1 uncultured Planctomycetaceae bacterium
AAAGAAAAATTGCACAAGGTATATACTCCTTCTTTTAGGGGAGAACTTCTTCCTGATAACGATAAGAAAGGGACTGGCGAAAATCCCACCTGGGAGCTTACCGGCGCTTTTGTGATGGAAGACTTGGATTTTGAAATCGAAATTGCTCCCCTGAAGAACCTGTCGGACGTCCGCAATGAATTTGGCGTCGGCGAGAAATTCCGCGTCTATGCGGTTGTCAAAAACGACGATCCAAGATACCGCAAAGAGCTGGCGATTAAGTCGGTTGCGATTACGAGAAAAGGACGGGCTGTGAGCCGCGCGGTAATTAAAAAAATAGGGAAAACAGATTTTAGATATCAAATATCTCTGGCAAGCTGTTCCGCGTCGCAGACCGAAGAAAACACGATTCGCCAATGGGATTTTGACGTTGAGGTTGCCGTCGATATTTCCGGAGAGGAATATGTGAAAAACACGACAGCGACGGTTTATTCTCCCAAACTGGTTTCCGGCAAATCGGAAGCCCATGACTTCAGAGCAGAGCTGGGGGCGGTTGACATGTATGGAATCGGCTTTTTCCTGAAAAGCAGGAGCCTGAAGCCCCAAAACGTTTCGTACGCGGGATTGTGGTTTAAGGAAGGCGTCTGCGAAGGCGAAACGACGGGAATCTGCAGCCTCATTTCCAACAAAGAACATCAACCGTTAAAGAGATTTCAAATACCATTCGACGAAGATATGGGTACCGACAGGTGTTATTTTTATCTTCCCAAATGGGTATTTCTTAAGGGAACGGAAGGAACCTGGAACTGGAAAATTCCGCAGCAGCTGTCGTTGAGCGAAAACGGAGAATACGTAACGTTCGCGTACCTGACGCAGGCGTTTTCATGCCAGGTTGTCGAGGATAAGGCGATTGACAAAACGATTGCCAACGTTCATTACGTTCGTCAGCTGAAAGTTGATTTTACCATTTCCAAAAACGATCAATCTCTTTCAGAAACAAAAATCATAAGATATTCAGAAAATGAAATTAAGGAATACGGAGGTTTAAAATGAAGTGGACGTTATGGTTTTGGGGCGTAATTGCGTTTTGCGTTTCGGCTTTTGCCTGGGAATATGACGAGGAGGGATTGCCGATCGATCCTCCGGAAGAAGTCGCGGTTGCGGAACACTTGGATTATCTTCAAAAATCTTCTGATTTATCAAAGGAAGACTACGACGTACTTATTGAAAAAATGGAGAATTTGAAGAATGTGGAGAACAAGGACGACAGAGAGTATCTTCAAGTCGCCAATTCGATGGAATTCCTATATATGACGGAATATACGGGAGAATGCGATGAAAACCGCGGCGCCGTTAAATTCTGTATTAAGACTGCTGTCGAACTTTATCTGTCGGGCAGTACGCAGTTTGCATTTGACAGAGAAAATTTATATACTATTTTACGCAATTACCCTTCCAAACTTCCGACGGTGGAAAAGTATCTTCGGTCGCATCGCCGCGAGTTGATGGAGCGTTTCGTGGACGATCTGGCGATTCTTTACGATCAGATTTCTCAAAAAAAAGAAAAGGCCTGGCAAAAAGATCTGAAAGAGTGGGACAAGTACTATCAGACGCATTTTCCGTTAAAAATAAATTATCTTGCGGAAGTTCCGGAGGACGAGGACGCCGGTTGGCCGGACGATTTGTATTGTACTCCGCGTTATCCGGATCTGGAAAGGCCTTACCAGGTTATAGACCCCAAGGAACGCGAAGAGTATATCCGGATGCTCCCCAAGGCGGTTTCCTGGGTGAAGCTGTGCCAATTGCCGAATCTGCGCAGGGAATACTCGGAGGTCGAACTGGAAATATATAACGCATTTGCCTTTTTTTACGATTCCGGAAAAAGCAATATGAAGGAGCTTCGCCAGCTCCTGAACGACCGAAAGATTTCAAAACACATGCAGGACGCGATTCTGGAAGAGATGAAGAAACCCTACGATTCCAGCTTAGCCTCTACTCTTGGAAGAGAACGGAGGCAGAAAGCGTGGGAAACGGGACGCGACGAAATCGTTATCAAACATTTGCCGTAAATTTTGCCGCCGCGGGAGAATGAGGTTTTTTTCTCCCGCACTTTTCCCTTTTTTTCCAACTCGCGGATTTGCGGAAGGGCGTTTTTTTGGGTTTTTTAAGAGAAAAAGAGAGTGAGTCGGAAGAAAATCGAAATCGATTTTTCCCCGTAATTTACGGGCCGCGGTGCGATTTTGGGGGAGGTGGAGGGAAAAAAGTTGAAAAAAA
>CAZWOV010000265.1:0-4424 GCA_964635645.1 uncultured Planctomycetaceae bacterium
TTTTGCGGAATGTTTTTCCTGTATATTCCGGAAATTCCCACTTTTACGCGGAACACGGGCGGATTTACGCGATTTTTTTCTTTGTTTGATTCTTGTTGTTCGATTCTTATTGCTGAATGCGAATGACGGCGGTGAAATCTGGTTGGGAAGTTTTTTGACTTTTTAACGGTTTTTGTGGATTTTTTTGGAAAAAAATTAAAGTTTTGGACTTGCGCGCTTAACGGAATTCGTCTATATTACGCCAATAAACAGGAAATTTTTTGCGCGCTCTAATTTTGAGACGCTTTGAGTATTTCAGGAGATTGAGTTCATGGCTTTCCAATTGAAAAATTTCATCGTTATTCTGCTGGCCGGTTTGGCGTTTCAGACTGTTTCCAGTCTTTTGGCCGCAGACGCGACCCCTTATCTTGTGACGGAAAAGAATGGTCCTTGGTTCATTAACGCCTGCGTTTTTGCGGATCCCGACAGTAACGCCGCCGCGGATAAGGCCGTTTCTCTGGTGAAGGAACTCCGAGAAGAGTATCGCCTCTCCGCGTATATTTACGTTAAGGACGGCGTCGGCGAGACGATGGAGGGACGTCCGTACTATGTCGTGGACCCAAAGAATCCCGACGCGCCGCCGCAAGTGTCGAATCGCTACTATTATTTGAATCCCGGCGCTTCGAAAGAATTTGCCGTTCTCGTTGGAGATTTTGCTTCGCTTGAAGATCCGCGCGCCCAGCGCGTCTTGACTCAGATCCGCGTGATGAAACCCAAGTGCATGACGAGCGGTTCGTCTTCTCATCCCCTGGTTGCGAAAAACGACGACGCCCCGCTTGCCCGCGCGTTTGTTACGTCGAATCCGTTGCTGCCGCGCGAGTATTACGTTTCTTCCGGTCTGGATTCCGTCGTTTTGGCCGCCAATAAGGATATTAAACGTTATTCGCTGCTTGATTGCCCCGGTAAATATACGGTGCAGGTCGCGGTGCTCAAAGGGGTCACGACGCTGAATCAGCAGCGTATTGCCCAGATTCAGGAGAACGACGTCCGCGGTCTTTCCATTAAAGGCCAGACGCTCAGCGAGGCCGATGAAAAGGCGGTGATTCTCTGCGACGCATTGCGGGCTAAAGGATACGAAGCTTATGTTTTCCGCGATCGATACGCCAGTATTGTTACGGTCGGAAGTTTTGACCATGTCGGCAACGAGGTTGATGGACAGTTTACTTTCGATCCGGAAGTTTTGAAAATTATCAAACTTTTCAGCGCCGGTACGGATCCGTCGCGCAGCGGCATCGCCAGTATTAAACGCAAAACATTGCGCGATATTCCCGGTGGAAAAGCGCCTAAAAAAGAAGCCGCCGGAATTATGTTCGACCCGATGCCGAAAGTGGTTCAGGTTCCGCGCCGTCCGGTTTTGAACTGAGAATGTCGTTTGAGTTTCGTTTAACTTGAGACCGTTCGGATTTCAGTCCGGACGGTTTTTTGAATTTACCTGAAAATACTTTTTCTCCGCCTTGACAATTCGTTTGGTTTCTGTTATTCTTTAATAAAATGAATGTTTTTCAGAAAGCGTTTTGAATTACGTTTTCGTGTTGAAAACCTTAATCGTTCCGTCGGTAGATTTGCCGGAGCGCGGAAAACTTTGCCGGAGCGCGGAGAATTTTGTTGAAGCGCTGAATTTTTGCCGGAACGCCTTCTGTTTGAGAGAGCGATTTAGACGCGGTTTTTATTTGTCAGATTTTTTCTTTTTTAAGAGGACCTTCCAGTTATGTGTCGAAAAGAGACGTTTGCAATTTGGAAATTTCTGATCGCTTTTATGATTTGCGGTCCGATTTCCGGCGTTTTTTCCTCTGCCGTTCGCGCGGCCGACGTTTGGGTTGAAGCGGAGAGTTTTCTGGATAAGGGCGGTTGGTCGGTAGATCAGCAGTTTATGGATATTCAACGTCCCGGCGACGTCGGGTCCGTAATCCTTCTGGCGCACGGTATGGGAAAACCGGTTGCGAATGCGAAGACGGAAGTGATTTTACCGGAAGCTGGAAAATGGTATGTTTTTGCGCGTACGCGCAACTGGGTTTCTCCCTGGATTCCGGAAAATATCGATAAAGAAACGCTTGAACGCGATTGGTCGCCGGGAAAATTCCGTCTTCGTTTTAACGGACGGCCTTCCGATGTTACGCTTGGCGTTTACGGCGATAAATGGCGTTGGCAGAGCGCGGGTTCCTTCGTCGTATCCGCCGCGGGAGAGAAAGCGGAGGTTGAACTGGAGGATTTAACGGGTTTTGATGGACGCGTCGACGCGCTTTTCTTTACGCAAAAGTCGGAATGCGATCTTCCGGACGACGCCGAGCCGCTGGAGCCGATTCGGCGTAAAGCGTTAGGGATTCCAGATAAAGCTCCCGACGCCAGGGAGAAACCTTACGACCTGGTCGTCGTCGGCGGCGGTATCGCGGGCGTTTGCGCGGCGTGTACGGCGGCGGAACTCGGGTTAGATGTCGCTCTTATTCAGGACAGACCGGTTTTGGGAGGAAACGGGTCGACGGAAGTCCGCGTCCATCTTAACGGCGGCGTGAATCTGCCTCCATACCGTAATTTAGGAAATATGACGTATTTGACGGGGCCTCTCGGCGGCGGAAACGCTCGGGAAGCCGCGCACTATAAAGATGAAGAAAGACTGGCTCTTTGCCAGAAGTACGCGAACCTTGATCTCTATCTTTCTACCCATGCGACGGGCGTAGAGAAAAAAGGAGCGCAGATCGTCGCCGTCGTCGGCCGGAATATCGAAACGGGCAGGGAATTGCGTTTTGCCGGGAAACTTTTTGCGGACTGCACGGGCGACGGATGCGTCGGTTATCTTGCGGGCGCGGATTGGCTCATGGGACGCGAAGCCAAGGCCGACTACGGCGAACCGAGCGCTCCGGAAAAGGCGGATAAACTGACGATGGGCGCGTCCTGTCAGTGGTACACGGTACAGACCGAATCGGAAACCGTTTTCCCGGAATTACCATGGGCGCACCAGTTTTGCAGTGAAAGTATCCGGCCTATGCTTCGTGGCGATTGGGACTGGGAAACCGGACTCACCTACGATCAGATTTGGGATTTTGAACGTATTCGCGACAATGCCCTGCGCGCGGCGTACGGACATTGGGCGTATATGAAAAACCATGCCGACGGGAAATGGACGGAAATGGTTCGGAATCGTGAATTGGGATGGCTCGCGTTTATCTGCGGCAAACGCGAATCCCGCCGTTTGCTTGGCGACGTCGTTCTTTGCGAGCAGGATATTACCTCGAATCGGCAGTGGGAAGACGGTTGCGTTCCGTGCACGTGGTCTATCGACCTCCACTATCCGGATCCGCATAACTCGAAGTATTTTCCCGGAAATGAGTTCCGTTCTTATTGCGTTAACGGCGTGAAACCGCCGCATTACGCTATTCCATACCGCACTCTCTATAGTCGGAATGTGGAAAACCTTTTCATGGCGGGGCGTAATATCAGCGTGACTCATATTGCGTTGGGAACGGTTCGAGTAATGCGTACCGGCGGAATGATGGGCGAGACGGTTGGAATGGCTGCGAGCGTTTGCCGTAAAAACGATTGTCTGCCGCGAGAAGTCTATACGCGGCGCCTTCCGGAACTCATTGAATTGTTAAAGGCGGGTGTTGCGGAATTTCCGCAGGATACGGAGGCGATGAAAACTCCGAAATGGCTTCCGACGGCTGGAGTTAATTTTGCGCGTTATGCAAAAGTGAAGGCTTCTTCCGAACACGAGTCCGGACTTTATCCTGCAAAGAACATCAACGACGGCGTTGCCGATATCTTTGACAATAAGTCGCGTTGGGTTTCGAAAGGAGGACAGGAAAGCGAACGGATGGAGACGTGGGTCGAGTTTACTTGGGACGAGCCGGTTACCTTTAACGCCGCGCGTATTGTTACCGGACAGGTTGGCGGCGACAGCCCAAAAACTCCGATTGATAATTTTAAACTCCAAATTTTTAAGGACGGACGTTGGACCGACGTTCCCAATGCCGGAGTTAAGGAGAATAAATACTGCGATTTGGGCGTAAAATTTGACGATACGACTACGGACCGAATGCGGTTGTTCATCAATACTCCCGGTTATATCGCGCGGGTTTGGGAGTTGGAACTGTATCGTCTCCATTAGTTTGAGGTTTCGATTTCATCGGTCGTCCGACCTTGATTGGAATGATTGCGGAAGTCCTGTTTTTCAGGACTTTTGCTTTTTTTAATCGTCGTTAAAATTTTTCCTTCCCGGGGAATTGATGAGGAAAAGACTTCGGAACTGGTCGCGAAAAATCTTAACGCGGCGGATTGGCGACGGTCGATAAAACTGGAATTTGTTCAGATTTTGGAATAAAAAAACGGAGGAATTTTTACCCTCGATTATCTATTGAATTTAGCGTTAATCGCGTCAAGAAGCGGATTGG
>CAZWOV010000266.1:0-4416 GCA_964635645.1 uncultured Planctomycetaceae bacterium
GGGCTGTTCCGGATCTACCTCCCACGGATGAACGTAAAAGATAAACGGGCGATTTTCTTTTCGATTAATCCGACGCAAAAAATAGCGCGTCGCCGGATAGGGATAAAGCCGAAAGTAACCGCCGCCTGAAACAGGGAAATTTATGGAGCCGAACGCCGCGGCAGAAGGCGGAAATTCCCAGATTCGGCCGTGAGAGGTCTCCCGCGGATGAATCTCCCGCGGAGCGTCCGGAATCCCGTAACGGTCGTGATAGATCGGAAATATACTTGAATCGAAACGAAAACCCTCTTCGGCCAGAATATCCAACGCCCAGAGGGATTTTTTGGTGATGGAAAAACTTGGGGCGCGGAAAGCCTCGACTTTGTGTCCAACAAGGTCTTCAAGAAGTTTTTTTCCACGGCGGAGTTCGTCGCGGAAGGAATCGGGCGTCATTTCGTAAATAAGGGAATGCGAGAAACTGTGGAAACCAATTTCGTGTCCTGCCGCGGCAATTTTCCGTATCAATTCCGGATGATTTTCCGCCTGCCAGCCCAGGATAAAGAATGTGCCGCGAACGTGAAATTCATCCGTCAGATCAAGAATCTTAGGGAGACTTTCCAGAATTCGTTGCGGGTAATCCCGCCAACTGGCGCGAGGAATAAATTTTTCAAAAGCCGAGACTTGATAGAAATCTTCCACATCGACCGTAAAAACATTTTTGATCAGTTGTTTTTGAGACATTCTGGCGACCTTTGGGGAATTGAATAAAAAAACTCCGGTAAATAAATTTTTCCAACGCGGGCCGTCCCGCTTATTCTATTGGTAAAATTTATTTTCCGGAGACGTTGTGCTTTTATTATTTATCCTGCCGTTCTTTTTCCGCGTTTTCCTGCATTTCAATTCCGTCGGTGTAAGTTTTGAACATTGAATTGTCTTTGACTTCGTTGCTGCGCATATATTCCGGAACGACGACCTCGCGGCGGCTTCCCGTCCATTTCCTGCAGAAATCGCTTGGCAGGAGACACAGACGCATGAACGTCGTGACAAAAATCTGAAGGTCTAATTTGAAAGAACCGGTTTTGATGTATTCCAGGTCCAGCGTAAGTTTTCTGCGAACGCTTTCCAAATCGGTATCCGGAGGTAAATTGATTTGAGCCAGTCCGGTAATTCCCGGAGGAATCAGGCTGCGATTATCGTAACCGGGAATAGCTTTTGAGAGATGATAGGTAAATTCAGGCCGCTCTGGCCGCGGTCCAATCAAAAGCATATCGCCCTTAAGGACGTTAAATATTTGCGGAAGTTCATCCAGGTGCGAAGCGCGTAGCAGCTTGCCGAGTTTAGTTATTCGCGGATCGTTAACGCTTGTCCAGACCGGACCGGTCTTTTTTTCTGCGTCCGGGATCATGGAACGAAATTTCATCAGCGTAAAAACTTTGCCGTTCTTGCCGACGCGGCGTTGTTTATAGAGGATTGGACCGTCCGACGTCAGAAACAAAAGGACGGTCACCGCCGCCATAATCGGCAGTCCGGGGATAAGCAGCAGGAGAGCGATAAAACGGTCGATCCAGATTCGCCGCGAGAAATATACAGACGGAACGATTGGTTCCATTTCCAAACATTTTTTTTCGTTACAGTCGCATCCCTTTGGGGAATGAAAATCGCATGCGGACGAAGAGTACTTTTCTTCTTTGAGAGTCCGGGCGATTTCCGAGGTTATCGGGATATTTTCAATCTGTGTTGTTACAGTGGACATACTTGAAAAACGAAAAGGCTGAAAGGTTGAAATTGATATCGTTTTAAAATATAATATGTTTTCTATCTGTATATTATACCACGTTACTTAACTTTATCGGCAAAATTTTTTAAGAATTGGATAATTTTGCTTAATAATTAAATTTTAATGGAAATTTTTTCTGGTTTTATTATTTAAATTGATGATTTGAAATACTTGATGATTTGAAATATGGAAGAATAAAGATGGAAAAAGACGTCTTTACGGTTTCTTTTTTATCTTCTCCACTCTTTACAAAATAATTTTTTTCTGCTAATATAGAAATGAAATTTCGATGGAGCGTTTGGGAGATTTTAAAAAGACATTTTTGCTTTTGTTTTCTGAATGGGTTTCATTCCGATATATTTTAATTGTTTGCAGGGAGCGTTTTATGAAAATTTGGCGATTGGGGATGGTTTGCGTTTTTTCTCTGATTCTGGCTGCGCCGACGTCGGCGCAGCAGAGCGCGGACGTCGATACCTGGAAAGCGGAATATCAGAAACGGATTGAATCAACGTTGGCATGGCGGAAAAAGCAGAAAGAGGAAAATCCTCAGGATCTTTATCATTCCAGACCGGATTATGTGGTTTATCGTCCGGAAGTGAACGAGACTGCGCTGGGAGACTGCTACAACGATCATTTTCAGGTCTTTGACGGGATTGACGGAACCATGTTTGCTTTGGTTTGTCAAGCTACGTGCGAAGGGTCTCTGGATCAGCACGTCGCTTTTTATCGAAGCGGCGATAAGGGAAAGTCGTGGAGTAAGCCGAAAGTTCTGGCCGGTCCGAAAAATATGAACGATGAAACTCCGATTGCCAGCTGGGGATTTCCTATGGTCGGAAGATCGGGGAGAATTTATGTCGTCTACAATCAGTACGTGCCGGGAAAGGTTTCAACGAACCGACAGCATACGGGCGTCATGACGGTTATCTATTCTGACGATAAAGGTGAAAATTGGTCTGAGCCGCGTCCTGTTCCCGGCGTTCCGCGTTCGGTGAACGATTCGTCCGACAGTTCCATTCCTTCCGAGTGGGTCGTGTGGCAGCGTCCGCTCCGTTTGGGAAACGACGGACATTATTTAGTGGGCGTTACCCGTTATGTTGCGCCGGAGCGTCATCAGAAATACCGTACGGTCACGGAATTTATTCATTTTCTGAATATCGACGACGACCCGGAAGCGGAGGAAATAGAGATGAAATGGATTCTCGCCGATGAAAATTGTCTCCATATCGGCGAACATTGCGAGGAACCGGGGATTGTGAAGCTCCCCGACGGCCGACTTTTCGCTCTTTTGCGTACCGGAACGGGTTATCCCTGTTGGAGCGTCAGCGACGACGGCGGTTTTACCTGGACGGCGCCGGAAAGACTCCTTGATCGCGACGGAGGAAAGCCTTTCCTGCATCCGATTTCTCCATGTCCTATTTATGATTGGAAAGGTTGCGAAGCTGGAAGCGGATTCTATTACGCGCTGATTCATAATAAATTTGACTTTAGCAGCAAAAGTCCATGGCAGAATCGCGGGCCGCTTTATCTGATTGCAGGTAAATATCAGCCTGGCGCGAAACAGCCGATCTGGTTTACCGCGGAGCCGAAGACGTTTATCGACCGCCCTTCCGGAAACTCTTTTTACGCCAGCTGCACGCAGGTTGACGGAAAATGCGTTTTGTGGTACAATGATCAGAAATACTACCTTCTTGGAAAAATTATCGGTCCGGAATGGTTTGAAGGAGTCGAGGGAGCCGAATGAGCCGACTTTGGAAAATTTGACGGGATAAATTTTACTTTGGAATAAAGATTTACCGCGGTTAAGTTCTGCCGGATTGGAATCGGAGCTTTTCCGGCGGTATTGTTTTGGTTTGACCGTTGGTGTTTCGGGCTTAATCCTGGGGTTTGATTTTTATTTCTGCGCTATGTTTCGAATTTTTAACAGAAAAGATTTTTTACGTCGGTCGATTGCGGCGGGAATCATTTGTTGCCCTCTGGCGTCGGCGCTTTCTTTTCCGTCGGCGCTTTTCGCCCAACTGCCGGGGCGGGATTCCGTCGTTGAAAGACAGACTGTCGGCGGTATGTTTTTCTGGCAGGACGTTCTTTTTTTTCAGGAGTGGCATATTCAGCGTTCGATTCTGACGGGCGCATATCGTCTTCTGGACCCGCAGGCGGTATGCCGCGCGTCGGGAAGTCGGGAATTTTGCGAGGGCGAATTGGATAAATACCGTAAACAGTATGATCTTGCGCCAATGTCCGGCAGAATTCTTGTCCTGGTTCATGGTTTTGCTTCCGGCTCGATTCTTCTGGAAAATATGGCGGTCTGGTTTCGGGAACATGGCGATTATTCCGCCGTTTTGAACGTTTCGCTCCCTTCCTCGTTTCGGTCTGTTTCAGAGCTGACGGGAAATCTCGACGTTCTGCTGCGTCCTGTTCTGAAACTGGACGGGGTTGAAAAAATAGACTTTGTCGGGCACAGTATGGGAGCGATCATACTGCGATACTGGCTTGGAAACTGGACGAGAGAAGATGGAACCGCTCCTGCGGACAATTTGAAAATCGGCCGTCTTGTTCAGGTGTGTCCGCCGAATCAGGGATCTTCTATCGCCAGAACGCATAATATGGGGCCGATTGGTCTGCTCCTTGCTCCATTGGGCGATCTTTCCTTGAACGGGAAGGAA
>CAZWOV010000267.1:0-4411 GCA_964635645.1 uncultured Planctomycetaceae bacterium
CCATCCTGAAAAAAATACGCGCTATGAACGCAATCTATGAATAATCGCCGGGAAACGGGAAGCTCTGGTAGAGAAACGGGAAGTTTTGGATTGGGCGGGATTTGCCGCCGAGGCGATTTATTTAAAAGGTGAAAATTTTTCGGCGGACGTGCCTTTACTTCGGAGTAAATTTTGGTATAATACGAAAAATGAGAAATTCCGAGTGGCGGAAGTTCCGTTACTTATTGAGTTAAGGAGATTTTTGATGAAAAAAATAGTGTGGGCGTTTACGGGAATTATTTTTGCCATTTGGCAAACCGCTCTTTTCGCGACGGAGGATCAGGAGCTTTTTCCGTTTGTGATTTCATACGACGGACCGCAAAACGCGACCAGCATGTCCCACCTGCTTGACGCTCCCGCGGGGCGCGACGGTTTTATTCGCATTGAGGACGGACATTTCGTAAACGATAAAGGGCGCGTTCGCTTTCATGCGACGAACCTGACCGGTCCCGCCAACTTTCCGACGCATGAAGAGGCCGACCTTCTGGCTGAGCGGCTCGCGCGGTTCGGAATTAACTGCGTTCGTCTGCATTATTTCGATTCCGCGTACGGTACGTTTCTTTTCAAAGCGATTCCCGGTATCGTCGATATCAATGACAAAACGCAGAAAATTCTGAATGCAGACCAGAGGGATCGTCAGGATTATCTTATCGCGGCGCTGAAAAAAAGGGGAATTTACGTCAACATGAATCTTCATGTCGCGCGTTTCTGGGACGAGCGCGACGGCTTTGTCAAGGGCGGTCCCTGGGCGAATAAAGGAACCGACAACTGGGAACCGCGTATGATTGAAGAGCAGAAAATTTATGCGCGGGAATTGCTGACCCACAAAAATCCGTATACCGGGTTGCGGTATGTTGAAGAGCCGGCGGTTGCCGTCATTGAAATCAATAATGAAAACGCTCTTTGGCAACAGTACCGCAACGGCGGAATGGATTCTTTGCCGAAGGTTTACGCCGATGAATTTCAGCGTCAGTGGAACGCCTGGCTCGCGAAAAAATACGTTTCCGACGAAGCTCTGAACGCGGCTTGGAAGTGCGAAGAAATTGCCTTGCACGACGAACAGATTCCCGAGGGAAAATTTACCGAACCGATTCGATTTGACGGAAAAACGTGGTTTCTTTTGACGCAGGAACGCGGGACGGCCGAGGCGGTCGGCGCCGACGGCGTTCTGACTTTGGACGTAAAAAAAAGCGGCGATAAATATCCAAAGATTCATCGCCGGGTAAACGTTAAAAAAGACGGCGTCTATACGCTTTCGTTCCGAATCCGTCGTCTGGACGGAAATGGAAACGCCGAGCTTGGCGTCGCGTTGGCGGAAACGGCGTACGGTTGGAGTTCTTTGGGACTTCATGCGACTTTCCGCGTTGGAAAAGAGTGGAAAAACGTCTCCTATCCGGTTTATGTCGACGAGGACGGAGTGAAACCGGAGATTCAGATTACCCGTTTCCCCGTTGGAAAATATGAAATAGCGGATTTCTCTTTCCAGTCTGGAGCTAAAAGCGCGGCCGACGTCGTCGGTTCTCTTAAGGACGGAACGATCCCCGTCGTCAAATCTTCCGATTTTGCCATTCCGGCGGTGAAGGCTGATTTTACGCGGTTTCTCTATGATACGGAGTATGCGTACTGGTATGGAATTTATCGTTTTATTCATGATGAACTCCGCGCTCCGCAACCCGTTTCCGGAACGCAGCTGGGGTATTCTCCTTCGTCGGTTCAGGCCGCGCTGGACTATGTCGATCATCACGCTTACTGGCTTCACCCGAGCGTTTGCAATGACTGGGAGATAGGGAACCGTCCGATGGTTAATACGGCTTGGAATTGCGTTACGGCCATGGCTGGACAGCGCGTTGCCGGTAAACCTTTTACGGTTAGCGAGTATAATCACCCCTTCCCCAATTATTACGGCGCGGAGGGACAGCCCATGCTTCGGGCCTACGGCGCTTTCCAGGATTGGGACGGCGTTTTCGAGTACACCTACAATCACTCGCCCGATTTTCAGCCGACGAAAAATACCTATTTTTTCAGTATGATTTGCCGAACGGACGTTCTTGCTCATATTCCCGCGTGCGCCGCCATGTTTTTGCGCGGAGACGTTCAGCCCTCCAAACGGCGCGTCACTGCCGACGTTTCGTCTGCAACGGAATTTGACTTCCTCCGACAAGGAACGGGGATTAGCGTTGGAATTGGAAACGTTCGGCTGGATAACCGGGCGCCTCTTGTTTGCCAGACGCAGGTTGCGCTTCATGCGGACAAAGATTCTGTTTTCGGCGTGGAAAAAATGAACGCGGAACTTGCGGAAATGAAGAATCTCTTCGTCAGCGATACCGGAGAACTGGTCTGGGATAACCGGACTCCCGGAAAAGGCGTTTTCCTGGTGCGTTCCCCAAATACCAAACTCTTTACCGGTTTCCCGGAAGGAAAAACTTTCGACCTTGCGCACGGGGTTTCTCTTTCGATTGGTAAAACGCGGATGAATTGGGCGACGGTTTCTCTTACCTCCCGAAACGCCAATGGGTTCGGACGGGACGGCGCTTCGAATATCTTACTGACGGCGACCGGGTATTGCGGGAATGCAGGGCAAATTGCCGAAGAGCGTCCCGGCGCGAAGATTCATTTTATTACCTGGGGTGACGGGCCGGTTGTTGCGGAAGGAATTCCGGCGGTTGCGACTTTACCGGCGAAAGCCGGGAATGTTAAGGTTTACGCCTTGAATCCTTCCGGCGAACGTAAAGCGGAAGTTCTGGTAAGTTCCGACTCTGACGGAAACGCCGTTATCTCCATTGGTCCCGAGTACCAGACCGTCTGGTATGAAATTGAAATCATGAAATAATGCGTTTGCAGAGCGGACGTTGCGCGGAACGGCGCGGCGTCCGCTTTTTTTTTAGTGGAATTTTTTATGAAAAAGAATCATTGTTTTTTGTCTGACCGTCATTCTTTGAACGGATTGTTGGCCGCGGTTTTTGCGGGAGTTTTCTTCTGGTTTTTCGGCGGCGATCGGTTTTCCGCGTATGCGGGGGAACGATACGCGGTGGAAACGCGCGTCGGCGTTCCGATGACGACGATTGACGGCGAGCCGGTCCGTTCGCGGATTTTCTGGGGGAGAATCGGTTCTTCACCGATTCGTTTAACGCCGGAATTTCAGAAAATTGAATTCATTTTTAAGCCTGCGGCAGACGCCGAGGGAATCGGTACGATGCATTTCCGTTTCGGGCAGGAACCCGGTTCTGTGTTTATCGACGATTGCGAAATTGTTGATAAAGAAACCGGTCGGCGTATTGCCGGACCATACCGTTTTGAGAAAGAGAGCGATTTGACTGAACATTGGAAAACATGGCATGACGTTTTTCAGGATCAGACTATTGCGAAGCTGGGAATTGCCGCCGGTTATGGGACGAACGGTTCTTCCGCGCTGCGGATTGACGTCTTGCCGACGCAAAAATTGCTGCCGACGGATTTTCATCTTTATCATCGCTGGAATCTGGACCTTAAAAAGGGACGCGAGTACGTCGTACGTTTTGCGATTCGATCGGACGCTCCGCGAAGAGCGAACGTTGCTTTCTATATTCCCCGAAATCCCCATGTGAGTCTTGGCGGATACGGGGACGTTCTGGAATCTCAGGTCCGTCTGGCGGCGGAACGGGACGTTCATTTCGTGTCGTTTATGCTTCTTCAGCCGTTCTGGCGGCAAAAAGACGGTTCGTACGATTTCTCGCTTGTCGATAATTATTGCGATCGGATTCTGGCGGCGAATCCCAAGGCGCTAATTATTCCGCGAATGGAGATAGACGCTCCGGCCTGGTGGCTCGAAGAAAATCCGGATGAATGGATGCGATGGGAACATGTTGCGGAGAAGGACCGCGCCGCAAACTGGAAATGGGCGTCGCCCGCTTCTTTGAAGTACCGCCGGGAGGCGCGCGAGGCCATGCGGGCCGTCGTTCGGCATCTGGAAGAGAAATATGGAAATTCGATTGCGGGGTACCATCCCGCCGGGCAGAATACGCAGGAATGGTTTACCGCCAATACGTGGCTTTCCGGTCATGCCGATTATTCGCCGGCGGCCCAAAAGGCGTTTCGGCTTTGGCTGAAGGAGAAATACGTTTCCGATACGAAACTTCAGGAAGCTTGGGGAACGCCGGACGTAACGCTTGCGAACGCCGAGGTTCCCGCGCCGGATTTGCGCGACCAGTCGATGAATTTTCCCGTGATTGACCCGGCTATTAATCCGGAGGCTCCGAAAGTATTTCAGTCGATAGTCGATTTCAATGAATTTTTTCAGAAACAAATGACGGATACGATTTTGGAACTGGCGCGCGTCGTAAAGGAAGAAACGGGAGGAAAAAAACTCTGTTTTGTTTTTTACGGATACTGCTAT
>CAZWOV010000268.1:0-4405 GCA_964635645.1 uncultured Planctomycetaceae bacterium
GGACCGTACTGAAGTTCCCAGTCGTTCGCCTCCGCGGCCATACGCATCTGAACGTACCCCTGCGCGTAGGAACAAATTTTCGAAGCGTAAAGAGCTTTGCGAACCTGTTCGATGAAATCTTTCTTATCGCCGACAAACGGTTTCTTTTCCGGACCGACGAGAACCTTACTCGCCGCTACGCGAGCCGCTTTCTGCGAAGAAAGAGAGCGAGCGTAAACCGCCTCCGTCACAAGAGTACTTGGAGCGCCAAGATCAAGCGCCAGCTGGGACATCCACTTGCCCGTTCCCTTCGCGCCGGCCATATCCATAATGAAATCAACAAGATATCCGCCGGTTTTTTCATCTCGGACGCTGAAAATATCGCGGGTAATCTCGATCAGATAGCTGTCCAGATCGCCTTTATTCCACTCCGCAAATACGTCGTAAAGTTCATCGTTCGTCAGCCCAAGGATATTTTTCATCAGCCAATAAGCTTCTGAAATCAACTGCATATCGCCGTATTCAATACCATTATGGACCATCTTGACGTAGTGACCGGCTCCGCGCGCGCCGATCCACTCGCAACACGGAAGGTCGTTATTGGGACCAACCTTCGCGGAAATACTCTGGAAAATATCCCGAATCAACGGCCAGGCCTCGGGCGAACCGCCGGGCATAAGACTCGGACCCCTGCGCGCGCCTTCTTCACCGCCGGAAACGCCTGTTCCGACGTAAAACAAACCTTTGGACTCCACGTACTTCACGCGGCGTTCCGTGTCGCGGTAATGCGTATTTCCACCGTCAATAATAACGTCGCCGGGTTCAAGC
Organism: uncultured Planctomycetaceae bacterium; assembly: GCA_964635645.1. GTDB lineage: Bacteria > Planctomycetota > Planctomycetia > Pirellulales > Thermoguttaceae > RGIG3701. The sequence goes on from CAZWOV010000268.1 coordinate 808, forward strand.
AACTTAAGAAGCTGTTCAATCACCGCGTCCACGGCCGCATTGTTGGGATAAAGCGCGACTTCTGGAGCCGGAACCGGATCTTTGGACTGAATCATAAGCATCACTTTACGAGGACGTTCCAGATTCGCAACGAGCTCTTCAAGCGAATGACAACCGACGATGGCCTTTCCTTTCGCCGCGTCCGAATTAACAAATTCATCAACTTTGGAGACCGTTCGGTTAAAAACTGCCACACTGAAACCATGATCCGCCATATTCAGGACCAGATTCTGACCCATGACAGCCAAACCCATCAAACCGATTGAACATTTTGCCATTGTTTTTTCCTTTTAGCTAAATTTGAGGACGGACGCTATGCGCACAATTTTTCTGATTTTAATTATAGTCGGCGACTCGCGGGCGTCAAGCCCTCCCCCTTTCCCGAATGAGCAAAAACATGAAAATTTCAACGCGCGCAAAAGATTCATGAAAATTCCTACTCGCAAAAACTCTCGCAAAAACTACGAAATCGCTTCCGTCGGTTTTTCTGAACGACGGGCCGAACTCCGCTAACCCCCGGACGGTCGAAAATTCTTAATTTCCCAATCGAAATTCAATGAAATTTGAGATTGAAACGAAAGTTTCGTCTCGATTTCAGACTAAAAAATCAGAACGCTCCATTTGGGCAATCGAATCTTTTCGCCTTTTTCCATTTTTTCTGAAAAAGCGTCGCGGCGTCGTTCCCGGAGCATCCAAAAAGAATGAATTCCGGCGTCGCAACCTTCTCAAAACCGGCCTTTTCCAGCGTTTCAACCGCAGAATCGCGATTTCGCTCAACAGTCGGCGTAACGGCCCAAACCCACCCGGATGTTTCGCAAACCGCCTCGACTCCGTCAATAGATGAAAAAATGAAATCGCGTCCCCTCCAGTTCTCCGGAATTTCATTAAAAACGTAATCGCGATTCCCAAAAATCAACTGCCCGGTTTCCATAGGTCGAACCTCGTCCTTCAGGCCGAGCGGCTTCAGGACTCCGCGCGGCTCAGTAACGCAGGGCTTTCCATCATCATTTTGATTCAGCGCAACCGGCGGCTTCCGTCCCGACGCCAGACTCCTTCCCGACGCTTTATTGACGAGAACCCGAAGGCGACTTCCCGACGAAACCAGCTTTCCGGCCAAAATGTCCTCTTCCGTAATCCGCGCCGCGTAAATTTCCATCGCTCCCGTTCGCGAATAATCGTACGTCAAATGAATCGTTCCGTCCGGGGCCTGATCGCCGTCCGGGTAAGAAACGCCGTTGCGGCAATCGAGCAGAAGCCCCCCTTCCCACGTTTTTCCGTCGTCCTTTGAGAGAAAAGCCGTCATTTGGGAACGCCCGACGTCCTGATCGATCGGCCCATTTTTGACCAGAATCAAATTCCCGCTCCAAAGACGCCGCAGGAAAAAGCGAGAGGACGTGTGTTTAACAGCGGATTCTTGGAAATCGCTCCACGTTTTCCCGCCGTCTTCGGAATAAAAATCTCCAATCCCGCGATTCGTTCGATTCATAATCCAGAATCTTCCGTCCTTCAGCTCCACAATGGAGTGTTCGTCGAACAGCGCAAATTCCGGCGGCGTGTACCCGCGCCCCAGCTTCGTCCAGGTCGCGCCCTGATCCTCCGACGTTACGAACCACGCCCCTGCCGGACCATTCGGCGAACGATCCAGGTCCGGATCCCCCGCCCAGGGAAGATTCCAGACGGAAACCGGCAGAATCCATCGTCCTCGGGAATCGACTATCGGCTTATTCATCATGACGCCTTCCGTCACGAAACGCGGAGCGCTCCAGGTCGGTTTGTCCGCTTCCGGGTCGGCGGTATGGATGCTCCAAAGATCGGCCGGGCCGTCATGACCGGGTCTCTGCGCCCAGAAAAGATAAAGTTTCCCGTCCGGAGCGTACCAGATCGACGGATCGTATTGACGCGGTTCGCCGGGCTGATCAAGACAAAAAAGCGGCTTCGACCAGGTTTTACCTCCGTCGCGGCTGCGGGAAAGCACGACGTAATTGTCCTGATCTTCCGTTACTCCTCCAGAATACCAGGTCGCCCAGATATCCTGATTGCCGGTTACGGCAAGACTGGGAATACCCTGAAATTTACGAAACTCGTCGCCATATTCCGACGGAAGCGGCTCAATGAAAACCGGCGGATGCAATTCCCCCGCGAAGACAGTAACCGCGAAGACGGCAACCGCGAAAAGCCAAAACGCCGTAATCCCCAAACATCTTTTCATTTTTTGTCCTCTCTTCCGGAAATCGGGAGAAAGAAAAGGGCTTTCCGACCTATCCGCCTCGGAAAATTCGTCCGGTTTTCAACCGGCAAACGGAAAGCGCCTTCCCGCCCCACAGTCAACATCCCAGTCGTAAAAGAAAAGCGACGCAAAAACTCCGCGGAATATTCCCGCCTTTAACGCGCGATAACCTTTATTTCCATTTCCCGCGTTAATCCGGACGCCCGATCGCGACACCAGAGACGCCACGCCCCAACCGGATCGTTCAAATTCGTCTGAATATCCAGCGAGCAGACTCCGTTTACCGCGCAGGCGTACCCGGCGCCGTCGATTTCCTGCCCGTCCGCATCGAAAAGACGAATTTCAACCGGCAACAATGCGCGAACCGGTTTCTTATCCGCGTCAAGAACCTGAAGTTCCACGCGGCATACGTCGCCGCGTTTGAGACTTTCCGGGGCATTCGTTTCCAGAGAATGAATCCTGGACTTGAGGAACATCAGGAACCGCCCGTCGTTCGTCTCATATTTTAACGGAACCTGAACGCGAGTTCCGTCTTCCGTCCGTACGAACGGAATTTCACCGCCGCGCGAAAGTTCATAAACCGCCTGAATCTCCTGCCCCGAATCTTCCATCGTCGCGAAACCTTCAAACGGCAATCCTTTCTCCATCGTCAGTCCCCACTGTCCGACATAGTCGCCGAACGTCCGTCGGTCATTGATTACGAACAAATAATCGACGCCGTCCCACTGACGCGCAAACGTGAAGAGTTCCGGACTGGAACTGTCCGCGCGAGGCCGAAAATGCGGAGCCAGCGACTTGCGCAGCGCTTCGGCATTCGCGATGGAAGTCTCTTTCATGCGGCGCGTAAATTCCTGCGCCTTCGTATTCTCCCACCGCGGAGCCATTTTATCCACCTCTTCAAGAGAATCCATCTTCGGGCGCGGCACGGTATTAATCGGAGTCAGAATATCAGCCTTAAGCGCTCGGCAAAGCTTTTCGTCTGCAATCAGAATTCCGCCGTCCGCCTGAAACTTTCGAATCTTCTCAACCACGGACGCGGTCAGGTAATCGCACTGCGGCGCATAAAGAATTTTCACGTCTTCAAGCCCGTCGCGAAGAATCGTTTCCTCGTAGACGACCCGCGGGTCAAGACGCGCCCTCTGAAGAAAAGTCAAATCGGGCGCGCTCCACCCCCACGTTCCGTGTCCGCCGAATATCGCGCTTGCGAAACTCTCCAGGACCGCTACCGGCTGAACCGCCCGCGGAAGTCGCTTGAGCGTCGGCCCCAGCGGCGCCGTCGTCTCCTTTAGTAAATAACGCATTCGCTCCGGCGTCTCGCGATTCGTAAAAACG
>CAZWOV010000269.1:0-4399 GCA_964635645.1 uncultured Planctomycetaceae bacterium
GTGAAGCATGTGGAATTCGTGATATCCTGACAAAGAGTTTTTCATCGAATAACCCTTTGAACTTGGTTAAAGCCACTCTTAATGCACTGCAGCAGATCCGTTCCAAAGAAGAAATCGAAAAACTTCGCGGAGTGGAATTGTAAGGAGGGTTATCCATGAATATTTCTAATGTTAACGTCGGAATTAAGAAAAACAAAAAACCGCTTCGTCTTGGCCGTGGTAAAGGTACTGGTCATGGCAAAACAGCCGGTCGTGGTCATAAGGGATTTGGAAGCCGTAACGGTTCGTCAATGAACGTCAGTTTCGAGGGCGGTCAGATGCCGCTTTTCCGTCGTATCCCGAAACGCGGTTTTAACAATGCCGGCGCCGCTAAAGTCGCTATTATTAATCTTGGCGATATCAATAACTTCTTTAACGACGGCGAAGTTGTTTCCCCCGATACGTTGAAATCCAAAGAACTGATAAAATATCGTTACGACGTTCTCAAGGTTTTGGGAGAAGGCGAACTGACGAAGAAAGTTAAAATTCAGGCTCATCGTTTCAGCAAAACGGCTGCAGAAAAGATCCAGGCCGCCGGTAGTGAAATGGAAATTCTCCCGGGCAAAGCTCCGTTGGTGAAGTTCCAGAAGAAAGTTAAGGCTTGATTTTTCTCACAGCTTTAAAAAGCAACTCGGCGTAAGACTGCTCATTTTGTGTAGTTTTACGCTTTTGTTTTATGCAGAATAAACGACGCGTCAGCTTTCAGAAGGTACGTGTTCATTTTACTATCGCTCCAAGAGATTGGCGGTTTCCGGAACTTACCCTCTCTCAGCTGAGATTAAAAATAATTTTTGCCGTCATAATTTGGGATTTTTCCCTTTTTTTGCAGAAAAACATGTTTTATCACATCTGTTCCCCTAGTATAAACTTGAAAGATGTGATAAAATCAGAATATTGTTAGTTGATTGCGTTTGTGGCATGCCACAATATGTTTTTACTGCGGTTTGACGTTCTCATTCCGCGTACTGTATATACACAAGGATGAATCATTCATGTTTGAAAAGATTCGAGTCATCTTTACCATTCCTGAGTTGCGTCGTAAGATCTTCCTGACGCTCCTGCTTTTGGCCATTTTCCGAATTGGTTATCAGATTAATCTTCCAATGGTCAATCCGGACCAGATTCAGGTTGGCGACGCGTCCGGCACAAACGATGCGCTTCAGGCTCTTCTTAATCAGGCTGCCATCTTCAGTGCGTCCGACATTCGTCAGATCACCATCTTTGGTTTGGGAATCATGCCGTACATCTCGGCCTCCATTATTTTCCAGCTTCTTGCAAGCGTTTGGGCTCCGCTTGAAAAACTTCAGAAAGAAGGAGAAAGCGGTCGTAAGAAAATTAATGAATACACGCGCTATGCAACCATTGGTTTGTGTATTTTCCAAAGTTGGTTTTATCTTCTGGCCATGCCGACCATCTTCGGAAGCAGCAATATTTTCCTCGACGGTTTCTGCAATCCCGGCACCGGTCACCTTTATCTTCATTGGCAGATTATCGCGGTCTTTATCATGACCTGCGGCACTGCGTTTTTGATGTGGCTTGGCGAACAAATAGACGCTTATGGTATTGGAAACGGAATCAGTCTCCTTATCATGGCAGGCATTTTGGCCCGTATGCCGTTGCCCGTTATTCAACTTTACAAGAACTTCCATGACGCCGGAGGTCTGAGCAGCATGAAAATCAGCGGCGGCGATGCCAGTTTGGTTAATTTGATGATGCTCGCGGCCCTCTTCTTCGCCGTGGTTACGGGAGTTGTTTTCATCACGTTGGGACAACGCCGTATTCCTTCCCAGAGCGCTAAACACGTTCGCGGTCGCCGCGTTATGGGCGGTATGCGTCAATACTTGCCGATTAAAGTAAATCAGGCAGGCGTCATGCCTATTATTTTCGCCAGTTCTCTGCTGATGATTCCGGCCTGGCTCTTCAATTCCTTCCGCATGCACGGCGGTTGGTTTGGTTCCATTTGCGGAACGTTCGGCGACGCTTTCTCCCGCGAAAGTATGTTTACGTACAATTTCTGCTATATTGCATTGATTTACTTCTTCTGCTACTTCTGGACAGCCATTACATTCAATCCTAAAGATATGGCTGAGAACCTGAAGAAAAACGGAACGATTATTCGAGGCCATCGTCCCGGCAAACGTACCGCCGATTATCTCGAAAAAGTTATGACGCATATTACATACGTCGGCGCCGGTTTCCTTGCGGTCGTTGCAATTATGCCGCACATTCTTTCCAGCGCAATGCATATCGACTATAATCTGGCAAGTTTCTATGGCGGAACCAGCCTTTTGATTGCGGTCAGCGTAGCGTTTGACCTGGTCCAGAAAATCGACAGTCATCTGGTGATGGTGAATCACAAGGGGCTTCTTGAAAAATAAATCCGCGTAATATGCGGTTGAATAAAAACCCAATAAACGTCTTCAGATTTCCGAAACGTTTATTGGTTTTGTCTATTTTCAATCCTTAAACCTTTTTCAACACACGGAGTTTACCATGCGTTTGGTCTTCATTGGCCCTCCGGGAGCCGGCAAAGGCACTCAAGCTGAATATCTGATAAAAAAATATCATCCTGCGCATCTTTCCACTGGCGATATGCTTCGCGCCGCTCGTGACGCAGGAACTGAAATTGGTCTAAAAGCGAACGAATACATGTCGAAAGGCGAACTGGTTCCCGACCAGGTGATCGTAGACATTATCAAGGAACGTCTTACCCAGGACGACTGCAAGGAAGGTTTTCTGCTGGACGGATTCCCCCGTACTATCGCTCAGGCCGAAGCTCTGGACGCGATGCTTCAGGAAGCGGGAACCCCGTTAGACGTCGTGCTTGAGCTGCGAGTTCCAGAAGAAGAACTTTTCACTCGTCTGGCCAGTCGCGGACGCGCGGACGATCAGCCCGAAGCGATTCGTACTCGTCTAGTCGGATACAGAAATCAAACCTCTCCACTGCTTGATTATTATGGCAAGCAGGAGTTGCTTCAGACTGTGGACGGTCTTGGCGCAATCGAAGATATCTGGTCTCGTATTGAAACTATTCTTGACAAAATTGCATGATAAGACGCACCGCGCAAGTTTGTCCGAAAGCCGTAATTCATTTTGCGGCTTTCTTTTTTAGAATAAAAGTCTTTAATTTCCAATTTTCAGTCTTTATTTTTTACAATTTATACGAATACGGCCAGCGCGGCGCTCGTTATTTTTTTCTCCAATTCACCAAACAGCTCTTCAACATTTGAGAATTTCGTTTTTCATAATTTCGAGAACGAATTCGGCAAAAGTTTATTCAGCGCGAGCGCAAGAGAGCGACCGTCTAAACAAACATAAATCATCAGGAAAGGCAGGGATTTCGCAAAATTCTTTCCGCGCCCCCTTGCTCTTTACAGAAAAAGAAGTAAAATAGAATAATTATGTTTCCTCAAAGCACGTTCTCCCCCGCGCGCTAGAACAGAAAGAAGAAGAAAATGATCGAATTAAAAACAAAACGTGAAATTCGTTTGATGCGTCGCGCCGGACTTCAAGTCTGGCATGCGCACCAGCTCATCAAAGAAGCAGTTCGGCCCGGAATCACCACAGCCGAGGCCAACGCTCTGGTTGAGAAATATTTTCATTCCAAAAACATCGAGTGCATGTTTAAAGGAGTCCAGCTTCATTCCCGTCACAAACCGTTTCCGGCGGCCTGTTGCATGTCGGTAAACGAAGAGGTAGTACACGGGTTTCCCAGCGACCGCGTTTTAGCGGAAGGCGATATTCTCAGCGTAGATATTGGTTCCAGAATATCCGGGTGGTGCGGCGATTCCGCAGCGACCTATGCGATAGGAAAGATCTCTGAAGAAAAACAGAAACTTCTTATGGTGACGAAAGGGACCCTTGATTTGGCGATTTCACTTCTGTCCAAAAAAAATCACTGGAACGCAATTGCAAAAGAGATGGAAATCTTCGTGGAAGATCACGGTTTCTCCGTCGTAGACGATTTTGTCGGACACGGAATCGGACGCGAAATGCACATGGAACCGCAGGTTGCAAATTATTATTGTCCTCATGCGGATTTCCGTATCCAGCCCGGGTTGGTTATTGCGATTGAGCCGATGGTGAATGTTGGAACGCACAAAGTCCGCGAAGGCAAAGACGGATGGGTTCAGAGTACGGCCGACGGAAAACCAAGCGCTCACTTTGAACACACGGTCGCGATTACAGAAAACGGTCCGTTTGTTTTAACCGCGTCCGACGACGATTACAATAACCGTGAATTTTTGAATTATTAAACGTAAACAACGCTCTTTTGACCAATCGAGGAGGGAGTTTTTATCCCTCCTTACTTACTTTCGTACTGAAAATTCCACGAAAAACATTCCGCGGAAAAATTTTA